>JACSRM010000235.1 GCA_014879745.1 Burkholderiaceae bacterium
CTGCATGACCTTGCCCGAGGCCGCGGCGTCGGCCAGCGCCGAGCCCGACATGCCGGCGAAGATCACGCTTTGCACCACGTTCACCTGCGCCAGCCCGCCGCGGAAGCGCCCGACGAGCGCATTGCAGAAGCGCAGCAGCCTGTCCATGATGCTGCCGGTGTTCATGAACTCGGCGGCGAGAACGAAGAGCGGAATCGCCAGCAGCAGCTGGCTGCTCATCATGCCGTTGAGCAACTGCTCGGCGACGGTGCCGAGGTCCAGCCCCTTCATCGCCAGCCACAGGATCGAGCCGCCGATCATCGCGTAGGCCACCGGCAGCCCGGCCAGGCTGAGCACGACGATGGCCACGATGGTCCACAGGAACGGCGAAGCCAGGTTCACAGGCCGGAACTCGTCTTCGTGATGTCGGCTTGCGCGGGCGCCTCGCCGCGGACGAGCCTCACGATCGCGCCGAGGTAGCGCACGATGATCGCGGCCGCGAACACGACGTACACGAAGTACAGGACGTCGAGGCGGATCTTCAGGTACGAACTGCTCTCGACCTTCATGAACGTCACGTAGCTCCAGGTTGCCGGCATCGCCAAGCCGAACAGCGCGACGGCGGCGACCGCCACCGCGATGCCCACGACGCGCCGCCCGCGCAGCCCGAGGCGCGAGGTGATCAGGTCGAAGCGGACTTCCTCCTCTTCCCGCAGCCAGAACGCCGATCCGATCAGCGTCATGTAGAGCCAGGCAATGACCGACAGCTCGGAGCTCCAGCCGATGGGGAAGTTGAAGAAGTAGCGGAACACGATCTGCACGATGAAGGCGACGAACATCACGCCGAGCAGCGCGGCGACGATGTTCTCCGAGCGCCGCCGGATCCACGCGACGGCGCGAGTGACGCTGGGATGCATGAAGGCCCTTCCGGTGCCGTGAAGCGGGGCCGGCGTCGTGGCCGGCCCCCGGCGCGCGCGCGGCGCGTCACTTCATCGCGTTGACCTTGTCGACCAGGCCGGCCGGCCAGGCCTTGGCCTCGTCCGACGCGAGGTAGATCTTCTGCGCGTAGGTGCGGAACGCCGTGAGGTCGGGCACGTAGACGTCGAGGCCCTGCTTCTTGAACGACTCCGCCAGCTCGGCCTCGCGCTTCAGGTGCTCCGCGGTGCTCCACGCCACCGCCTTGTCGACGGCGGCCTGGAAGGCGGCCTGTTTCGGGCCGAGCGCATTCCACGACTTCTGGCTCATCGACAGCACGTCGAAGCCGACCAGGTGCGAGGTCAGCACGATCTGCGTCATGACCTCGTAGAACTTCATGTTCTGCACGTTCGGCAGCGGGTTGTCCTGGCCGTCGATGGCGCCGGTCTGCAGCGCGGTGTAGACCTCGGCATACGCCATCGGCGTCGGGTTCGCGCCGAGCGAGCGGCCGAGCAGCTGCCAGGCGTCGCCGCCGGGCATGCGCAGCTTGATGCCGGCCATGTCGGCGGGGGTCGCGATCTTCTTCTTCGGCTTCAAGCCGACCTGGCGCGTGCCGAAGAACACCGGCGCGAGCAGCTTGATCTTGAGCTGGTCCTCGGCCATCTTCTTCATCTCGGCGCCGAGGCTGCTCGCGAAGAAGGCGTTCAGGTGGTGGGCATCGCGGAACAGGTAGGCCGAGGTCAGTACCGACCAGGCCGGCAGCTGCTTGGAGATGTCCTGCGGCGCGACGTTGCCGATCTCGAGGTTGTCGCGCTGCAGCGCGACGAGCTCGGTGCCCTGCTTGAACAGCGTGCCGCCGAAGTGCGGCTCGAGGGTCGCGTAGTCCTCCACCTCCTTGGCGAGCATCTTCACCATGTCGGCGCGGATGTCCTTGTCGGAGAACACGGCGGCCACGCGCAGCGTCGGCTTGGTCTGGGCCCATGCGGGCAGGACCGGTGTCGCGCCGAGCGCGGCGGCGAAAGCGAGCATGCGGCGACGATCGACGTTGTAGGTCATGACGATCTCCTTGCGGTTGCGAAAGTGGAGGATTCAGCCTTGGCGCCGAAAGCGGTGCGGCTGCGTGAAGGGCGGCATTCAGCCGCTAGTGTCCTGCAGCTGCAGCGTTTCAGCGACGAACCGGACTGCGAGCAGATACCCCATCGGCCCGAGGCCGCAGATGACGCCGTCGGCCACCTGCGAAACGAGCGACGCGTTGTACGGCGGCGGACGCTGGTGGATATTCGTCAGGTGTACCTCGACGAGCGGCCGCTGGATCAGCTTCAGCGCGTCGAGCACCGGCACGCAGCCGAACGAGAAGCCGGCCGGGTTGATGATCAACGCCGCATCGCGGTCGAAGGCTTCCTGGATCCAGTCGACCATCACGCCTTCGTGGTTCGTCTGGCGGAAATCGCACGCCAGGCCGAGCTCGGCGGCGAGGGCTTCGGTGCGCGCGCGGATCTGCTCGAGCGTCGTCGTGCCGTAAAGCGACGGCTCGCGCTGGCCGAGCTTGTTCAGGTTCGATCCGTTGAGGACGAAAAGGGTCGGGGGCGTCGAACGGGTCATGAGGGCAAATTCTGTTGACGCGGCGCGGCATCGTTTCCAAACTGGAAACTGTTTCCGCATCATGCAAGGCGAACGATGAGCACTGCCCTGGACCGCGGCCTGTCGCTGCTCGAGCAACTCGTCGGCCAACCCGAAGGCGTCGGCCTGAGCGCGCTGAAGGATGAACTCGCGATGCCGGCCGGCGCCTGCCACCGGCTGCTGCAGGTGCTGGTCGAGCGCGGCTACGTGCGCCAGGCGCATGCGCAGGGGCCGTACCTGCTGACGACGCGGATCGCGTCGATGGGGCTCGCACACCTGAGCAGCAGCGGCATCGTCGACATCGCCGAGCCGATCCTCGAACGCCTGGCGCAGCAGTCGGGCGAACTCGTGCGGCTGTCGATCGTCGACGACGGCCGGCTCACCTGGGTCGCCAAGGCGCAGGGCCTGCGCAAGGGCGCGCGCTACGACCCGGACATGGGCATGGACGCGATGCTGTCGTGCACCGCGTCCGGCCACGCCTGGCTGCTGACGCTGAGCGACGAGCGCGCGCTCGAACTCGTCAGCCACCAGGGTTTCGGCGCGCGCAAGGACTACGGCCCGAACGCGCCGACGACGGTGAAGGCGCTGCTCGGCTTCCTGCACGCCGCGCGCGTGCGCGGCTACGCGATGATCGACGAGGTGTTCGCGCCCGGCATGACGGCGATCGCCGCGCCGGTGCTGCGCCGCGGGCGCGCCGCCGGCGTGATCAGCATCGCCGGGCCGCGCTCGCGCCTGGACGCGCCGCGCCTGCACGCCCTCGCGCCGGCCCTGCTCGCCGCTGCGGCCGAACTCGGCCCGATGAGTGGCGCGGCCTCGCTCTACGGCAAGCCGCCGCTGGGCAAGGCCTGAGCGTCGACCGCAGACGACCCGGCGCCGGCGCGACTGCAATGGTGGGCCGTGATCGCGGTGCGCCGGTCTGACCCTGGCGGAGAACTCTCGCGCTGCCGCCGTCCGTCTTGTCGCTCGGATCGGTGGTCGCGATGGTCGAGAACGGCGTGCCCATGCAATCGATGGAAGAGCACCTCTCGCGCGCCGCCGCGGCGCTGCTGTTGACGCTCTCGTTCCCGACCTCGGCCGAGTTGTTCCCTGCGCAGCGCGCAGCCGCTGCAGCCGTCCGATTCGCAATCGCCACCCGTCGGCAGCGGCAATGGCGCAGGCTGTGCCGTTTCGACGCTGACCCCCTGCCAAGAGGGGGTCTCGATCCACCCCCCCGGCCGCAGAATTTCTGCTGTCGAATCGGTGCGCTTGTGCGCGCTGACACCGGCCCACGACTGCGGGCCCAACCACGGGAGAGACCATGTTCAAGCGCACGGCAACGATTGCGTTGGCGCTCGCTGCGATCGTCGGCGTCACGCTTGCGGCCCGGCCCGCCGGCCCCTGGCAGGACGTTCTCGATCAGCCAGCGTCGAAGAGTGCATTCGCCGAGCGCGCGCTGATCAACGGGCTGGCCCATGCGGGCGAGCGGATCGTCGCGGTCGGCCAGCGCGGCCATGTGCTGCTGTCCGACGACGAGGGCAAGACGTGGCGCCAGGCCGTCGTGCCGGCGAGTTCCGATCTCGTCGCCGTGACCTTCGCGACGCCTTCCGAAGGCTGGGCCGTCGGCCACGACGGCATCGTGCTGCACAGCAAGGATGGCGGCACGAGCTGGACGCGCGCGCTCGACGGCCGCCAGATCGGCGCATTGATGGTCGAGCACTACAAGCGCGAAGCGGCAACCTTCGGCGACGACAAGCGCGCCGCCGCGCTGCTGCAGGAGGCCGAGCGCTTTGGCGCGCAGGGGCCGGAGAATCCGTTCCTCGACATCGCGTTCGAGAACGCCACGACCGGCTACCTGGTCGGCGCGTTCGGCCTGATTCTGCGCACCACCGACGGCGGTGCGACGTGGCAGCCGATGCTGCACGCGATCGACAACCCGAAGGCGCTGCACCTGTACGCCGTGCGTGCGATCGGCGGCGAGGTCTACATCGCCGGCGAGCAGGGCTTGTTCCTCAAGCTCGACCGTAGTGGCCCCGGCGGCGGCCTGTTCAAAGCGATCGAGCTGCCGTACAAGGGGACGCTGTTCGGCATCGTCGGCACCGACCGCGTGCTGCTCGCCTACGGCCTGCGCGGCACCGTGCTGCGAAGCACCGACGCCGGCCGCAGCTGGGAGACGGTGCCCACCGGCGTGCCGGTCGGCCTCACCGCCGCGAGCATCGACGCCAAGGGCCGGATCGTCATCGCGAGCCAGGCCGGCCACGTGCTCGTCAGCACCGACAACGGCCAGAGCTTCGCGCTCGCCAAGCTCGACAAGCCGCTGCCGGCCGCCGCCGTCGCGCTCGCCGGCCCTTCCACCGTCGTCGTCGGCGGCCCGCGCGGCCTCGCTGCGCGCGCCCTGCCCTGACCCTTCAACCGGACCGACCGCCATGCATGCAGCCACCGACAGCGAGAACCAGCCCCGTCCGGGCGGGCTCGACAGCTTCGACCCCCATACCGGCTCGCGCCTCGAGCGGCTGGTGTTCAACCACCGCCGCGCGGTGATCGCGCTGTGCGCGCTGATCACGCTCGTGCTCGGCTTCCTCGCCGCGACGCGGCTCACGCTCAACGCGAGCTTCGAGCGCATGCTGCCGGTCGGCCATCCGTACATCCAGAACTATCTCGAGAACCGCAGCGAGCTGCGCGCGCTCGGCAATTCGCTGCGCATCGTCGTCGCCAACCCGGGCGGCGACATCTACGACCCGAAGTACCAGGAGACGCTGCGCAAGATCAACGACGAGCTGGTGCTGACGCCGGGCGTCGATCGCGCCTGGGTCAAGTCGCTGTGGTCGCCGGCCGTGCGCTGGACCGAAGTGACCGAGGAGGGCTTTCGCGGCGGCCCGGTGATGCCGGACAACTACGACGGCTCGCCGAAGGCGACCGAGCAGCTGCGTGGCAACATCGCGCGCGCCGGCATCGTCGGCAGCCTCGTCGCGAACAACTTCAAGTCGAGCATGATCGTCGTGCCGCTGCTCGACAAGGACCCGGCGACCGGCCAGCGCATCGACTACAGCGCGCTGTCGAGGCAGATCGAGGACATCCGCGCCCGCCACGAGCACAGTGCCGACGGCAAGACGGCGGCAGTCGAGGTCCACGTCATCGGCTTCGCCAAGCTGGTCGGCGACCTGATCGACGGCCTCATGCGCGTCGCGCTCTACTTCGCGTTCGCCGCCGCCGTCGCCGCCGCGATCATCTACTTCTACACGCGCTGCGTGCGCAGCACCGCGCTCGTCATCGCCTGCTCGCTCGTCGCGGTGCTGTGGCAGCTCGGCCTCGTCGCCGCGTTCGGCTTCGAGATCGACCCGTACTCGATCCTCGTGCCCTTCCTCGTCTTCGCGATCGGCGTCAGCCACGGCGCGCAGAAGATGAACGGCATCATGCAGGACATCGCCCGCGGCGCGCACAGACTGGTCGCCGCGCGCTACACCTTTCGCCGCCTGTTCCTCGCCGGCCTGACCGCGCTGCTGGCCGACGCCGTCGGCTTCGCGGTGCTGATGGTGATCGACATCCCGGTCATCAAGGACCTGGCGCTGACGGCGAGCATCGGCGTCGCCGTGCTGATCCTCACCAACCTGATCCTTCTGCCGGTGCTGCTGTCGTACATCGGCGTGAGCCCGGCCGCCGCCGCGCGCAGCCTGCAGGCCGACGCCGCGGCGCCGCGCGGCATGAACCGGCTGTGGCAAGTCCTCGAGCGGTTCACCGAGCGGCGCTGGGCGACCGGCGCGGTGCTGGTCGGCGCCGCGCTGATGGCGCTCGGCGTCGCGACCGGGCACCACTTGAAGATCGGCGACCTAGACGCCGGCGCCCCCGAGTTGCGCGCCAGCTCGCGCTACAACCGCGACAACGCCTACATCACGGCCAACTACTCGCTGTCGAGCGACCAGTTCGCCGTCATCGTCAAGACCGAGAAGGAAGGCTGCCTGAAGTACCAGACGCTGGTCGAGGCCGACCGCCTGGCGTGGCAGCTGCAGCAGATCGACGGCGTGCAGACGACGGTCGCGCTGCCCGACGCGGTGCGCCGCATCACGGCCGGCAGCAACGAAGGCAGCCCGAAGTGGCTGACGATCGCGCGCAACCAGGACGTGCTGAACTACGGCGCGCAGCAGGCGAGCGTCAACAACCCCGACCTCTTCAACACCGAGTGCTCGGTGATGCCCGTCATCGCCTACCTCGCCGACCATCGCGCCGAGACGCTCGATCGCGTCGTGCAGGCGAGCAGCGCCTTCGCCGAACAGCAAAGCACGCCGGAGCGCCAGTTCCTGCTCGCCGCCGGCAGCGCCGGCATCGACGCCGCGACCAACATCGTCGTGCGCCAGGCGTGGACGCAGATGCTGCTGCTCGTCTACGCGGCGGTCACGGTGCTGTGCTTCATCACGTTTCGCAGCTGGCGCGCGGTCGTCGTCGCGATCGTGCCGCTGGTGTTGACCTCGTTCCTGTGCGAGGCGCTGATGGTCGCGCTTGGCATCGGCGTCAAGGTCGCGACGCTGCCGGTCGTCGCACTCGGCGTCGGCATCGGCATCGACTACGCGCTGTACCTCTTGAGCGTGCAGCTCGCGCAGCAGCGCGTCGGCGTGCCGCTGCGCGAGGCCTACCGCCGCGCGCTGCAATTCACCGGCAAGGTCGTCGTGCTGGTCGGCGTGACGCTCGCCGCGGGCGTCGTCACCTGGGCCTTCTCGCCGATCAAGTTCCAGGCCGACATGGGCATCCTGCTCGCCTTCATGTTCGTCTGGAACATGGTCGGCGCGGTGATCCTGATCCCGGCACTCTCCCACTTCCTGCTGCAAGGGGTCGGATCGCGCGCGACGCGCACCGCTCCGCTCGCCGCGGCGACCGCGGTCTGACCGGGTCGGCACGATGCGGACCGACTCTGCCTCGGCGAGCGCGGCGCTGCGCGTCGACTTCGTCTCCGACATCACCTGCCCGTGGTGCGCGATCGGCCTCGAAGGCTTGCTGCAGGCGATCGCGCGGCTTGGCGGAGAAGTGCCCGTCGAGCTGCACCTGCAGCCGTTCGAGCTCAACCCCGACATCGCGGACGAAGGCGAGCCGATCGCCGATTACGCGGCGCGCAAGTACGGCGCGAGCTCGGCCCAGCTTGCCCAGCGCCAGAGCCTGGTCCGCGGCCGGGCGGCCGAACTCGGGTTGGACTTTCGCGAGCGCACGCACGTCTACAACACCTTCGATGCGCACCGGCTGCTGCATTGGTCGGTCCCGCGGAGACGCGCGCTCGACGTCAAGCGTGCGCTGCTGCGCGCCTATCACGAGCGCGGCGAGAACCCGGCGTCGCCCGGCGTGCTGCTCGCCGCCGCACAAGAGGCCGGCCTCGACCGGCTCGAAGCCGGCGACATGCTCGGACGCGGAACGTTCGGCCGCGAGGTGCGCACGATCGTGCGCCAATGGCAAGGGCTGGGGATCAGCGGGGTGCCCACGACGGTGATCGACGGCCGGCCGGCGCTCGAAGGCGGGCAGGCGCCGGCCGTGTTCGAGGCCGCGCTGCGCGACGCCGCGCAACGCCGGCGCCGGCCGCAAGCCGGCTGAACGCGGCACGCGAATCCGGCCGAACGCGCGTCGCCGCGCGACAATCACGTGGGCCGCTGGTCGGCATATGCTCCTTGCGCACGACAACGCGGTGAGACCTGCATGACTCATACCAAACCGCGTCAATGGATTGGATATGCTCCCTCTCCCACTTGTGGGAGAGGGTTGGGGTGAGGGCGATGCGGGCCGCGCCCACCCTCACCCCAGCCCTCTCCCGCCCAGCGGGAGAGGGGGCAAGACAGGCCGCCGCGTTCCTAGACGGTTGAACGCGAACCGGTATCAGACACACGCGGATGCGAACTTCGAATCCCGAGAGGAATGACGACATGACGATTGCACGACGCGCCGCGCTCGCGCTCTTGACGACGACCGCGCTGCTCGCCGGCTGCGTGGCCTACGCCCCGGCGCCAGGCACATCCAAGTTCGACCAGACGTTCGACGCCGCGCTGAACGCTGCCTCGGACAGCGGCGTCACCGTCGCCAGCGCCGACCGCGCGAGCGGCCGCATCGTCGGCAGCAAGGCCGGCGCGGCGGTGACGATCACGCTCGAGCAGCAGGCCGACGGGCGCGTGCGCGTCGCCTTCAACGCGCCCGACTCGAAGCAGACCAATCCGACGCTGACCGAGCAGTTGTTCGCCGCCTACCAGCGCCGCATGGGGCGCTGAAGGCGCTCCGCGCGCGCCGGGGCCGTCACGCCACGACGTGCACCCCGCCGTCGACGTAGATCGTGCCGCCGGTGATGCGGCGCGCATACGGCGTCGCCAGATAGGCGCAGGCGAAGCCGACGTCCATGATGTCGACCAGTTCGCCGATCGGCGCCTTGTGCGCGGCCTCGGCGAGCAGCAGGTCGAAGTCCTTCAACCCCGACGCGGCGCGCGTCTTCAGCGGCCCGGGCGAGATCGGGTGCACGCGGATCGCGCGCGGGCCGAGTTCGAACGCGAGGTAGCGGCACGCCGCCTCGAGCGCCGCCTTCACCGGCCCCATCACGTTGTAGTTGTCGACGACCTTCTGCGCGCCGTGGTAGCTCATCGCGAACAGCGAGCCGCCGTCGGTCATCAGCGGCGCGGCGGCGCGCGCGAGGCGGATGAACGAGTGGCAGGAAACGTCCATCGCGCGTGCGAAGCCGGCCGCCGAGCAGTCGAGCAGCCCGCCCTGCAGATCGTCCTTCGGCGCCCAGGCGATCGAATGGACCGCGATATCGAGCCGCCCCCAGTCGCGCTGGATGCGTTCGAACAACGCCTCCATCTGGCCCGGCTGCTCGACGTCGAGCGGCGCGAGGATCGCAGCGCCGATGCGCTCGGCGAGCGGCTCGACGAAGCGCTTCGCCTTCTCGTTCAGGTAGGTCAGCGCGACCTCGGCGCCGAGTTCGTGGAACGCCTTGGCGCAGCCCCAGGCGATCGAGTTCTCGTTGGCGACGCCGACGACGAGCGCCTTCTTGCCCGCCAGCACGCGATCGGCGATCGGTGTCATGGTCATGTCGATTTCCCCTGCAGCCGGTTCAGCCGCGCGCCAGCACGTCGCGGGTGTGGCGGGCGATCATCAGTTCCTCGTTGGTCGGCACGCGCCACAGCTTGACCCGGCTCGCCGCGTCGTGCAGCCGCGTCGCGCCGGCGTCGTTAGCCGCAGCGTCGATGCTCGCGCCGAGCCAGTGCGCGTCGCGTATCACCGCGGCGCGGATCGCGGCTGCGTTCTCGCCGATGCCGGCGGTGAAGACGATCGCGTCGAGCCCGCCGAGCGCGGCGGCGAGCGCACCGAGTTCGCGGCGGATGCGGTAGACGTAGAGATCGATCGCGAGCCGTGCGCGCGGCGCATCGCTCGCGAGCAGGGCGCGCATGTCGCTCGATACGCCCGAGACGCCGAGCAGCCCGGACTGGTTGTAGAGCAGCTTCTCGACTGCCGCCGCGTCCATGCCGCGCGCGCTCATCAGGTAGAGCACGACGCCGGGGTCGAGGCTGCCGGTGCGCGTGCCCATCATCAGCCCGTCGAGCGCGGTAAAGCCCATCGTGCTCGCGACGCTCCTGCCGCCGTGCAGCGCGCACATGCTGGCGCCGTTGCCCAGGTGCAGGACGATCGTGCGTCCGGCCGCGGCCACCGGGTCGAGCGACGGCAGCACCGAGGCGATGTACTCGTAGGAGAGGCCGTGAAAGCCGTAGCGCCGGATGCCCTGCTCGAACATCTCGTAGGGCAGCGCGAACATCTGCGCGAGTTCCGGATTGCCGCGGTGGAATGAGGTGTCGAAGCACGCCACCTGCGGCAGCGCGGGGTGGCGTTCGAGCAGGGTGCCAATCGGCGCCAGGTTGTGCGGCTGGTGCAGCGGCGCAAGCGGCTCGAAGGCGCGCAGTGCGTCGAGCGTCTTCGGATCGACGCGCAGCGGCCGGTCGTAGTCGGGCCCGCCGTGCACGACGCGGTGGCCGACGCCGGCCAGCCGGTCCGTTCCGTGGCGCTCGCGCAGCACGCCCAGCAGATGCTCGAGCGCGCCTTCATGGCCGAGCGTCGCGCCGTCGCCCCAGCTCTTCTCGGCGACGACATGGCCCGCCTCGTCCTTCGCGACAAAGCGCGGCGCGGTAAAGAGGCCCTCGACCTGGCCGCGCAGCCGCAGCTCGAGATCGGCGCCGCGCTCGACGAAGAGCGAGAACTTCAGGCTCGACGAGCCGGCGTTGATGACGACGATCGCATCCGACATGCTCAGCCTCCGGCCGCCTTCGCCGCCGCCGCGGCGCGCTGCGCCTGCGCGAGCAGCTTCATCACCGCCGCCGAAGCGAGCCGGTTGCGCACGCTGTCGGCGCGGCTCGTCAGCACGATCGGCACCCGCGCGCCGAGCACGATGCCGGCGCTGTCGGCACCGGCCAGGTACTGCAACTGCTTGGCGACCATGTTGCCCGCTTCCAGGTCCGGCGCGAGCAGGATGTCGGCGCGCCCCGCAACCGGCGAGACGATGCCCTTGATGCGGGCCGCCTCCTCGCTGATCGCGTTGTCGAACGCGAGCGGCCCGTCGACCAGGCCGCCGCTGATCTGGCCGCGATCGACCATCTTGCACAGCATCGCCGCGTCGACCGTCGCCGCCATCGCCGGGTTGACGGTCTCGACGGCGGCGAGCACGGCGGCCTTCGGCTCGTCGATGCCGATCGCGCGCGCGAGGTCGAACGCGTTCTGCAATATGTCGGCCTTGGTTGCGACGTCGGGCGCGACGTTGACGGCGGCGTCCGTCACGAGCAAGAGCCGCGGATAGGCCGGCACGTCGAGCAGGAAGACGTGGCTGATGCGCCGCGACGTGCGCAGCCCGCCGTCGCGGGCGACGACGGCGCCCATCAGTTCGTCGGTGTGCAGGCTGCCCTTCATCAGTGCGGCCACTTCGCCGGAATGCGCCAGCGCCACGGCGCGCGCGGCCGCCGCATGGCTGTGCTCGACGCCTTCGATGCGGTACGGCGCGAGATCGACTTCCGCGGCTTGCGCGGTGGCGCGGATGCGCGCCTCGGGGCCGACGAGCACCGGCGCTATCAGCCCGTGGCGCGCCGCCTCGATCGCGCCGAGCAGCGAGTCGCGGTCGCAGGGGTGGACGATCGCGGTCGGCACCGGTGCGCCCTGCGCTGCGGCGCGCTGGATCAGGCGGCCGAGCGCGTCGGTGCGCCTGAAGATCACCTCGGTCGGCGCGCTCTCGGGCTGTTCGACGCCGACGCTCGGCGCGATCACGACGACGCGGCCGTCGAGCAGCTTGCGCCCGGCCGGGTCGGCGACGGCGCATTCGATCGTCACGGCGCGCCGCGCGCCATCCTTCGCGACCGGCGTCAAGGTCGCGACGATCGTCTCGCCGGTCTTCAGCTCACCGTCGAAGGCGAAGCTTTCCTCGACGACGACGCTGCCGGCGCCGGGGAACTGGCGGTTGATGAGGTGAATGATCAGCGTTGCCGCGCTGACCGCCTGCACCGATTCGGCCGGGCGGTCGCCGTTGCCGTTCAGCGCGAAGGCGTCGAAGGTTCCGGCCGCGAAGGCGAGCGCCTCGATATCCGGGCGGCTGAGCATGCGCGAGATGGCGCGCGGGCGGCCGATCTCGATTTCGTCGAAGGTCAGGTTGCGCACGTCCTCACTCCCTGCATCAGGCGCCGCGCCGCGCCGCAGTGCGCGGCATGGCGCGGCTGGCGGACGAGGTCGTCGCGCGGCCGGTGCGTTTTGCCGGCGCCGACCGCGTCGGCTGCTTCGGCTTGGCAACGGCCGCGGACCGGACAGAAGCCTTCTTCGCGCGCGCGTCCGGCGGCGCTGCCAGCACGCCCTGCAGGCGCGCGAATCCGGCGCGCTGTTGCGCGTGGGCCGCGCCGGCGCCGAACCGCGGATCGGCCAGCACACGATCGATGAGCGTGAAATAGCGCTCGCGGTCCGCCCGGTCGGCGAGCAGCTCGGGCAGGGTATCGATCGCGCGCTGCGGCTCGTATTCGACGATGATCGCCTGCTCGCCGCGAATGCGCCGCATCTGGTCGGGCGTGATGTCGGGCAGCAGCGCGCGATATTCGCGCATCAGTTCGGCCTTCGTCTCGAACAGTTCGAGCGGCAGCGGCCGGCCGCGATCGTCGAGCAGCTGCGCGGTGCGCGCGAGCGCGGCGGCATAGCCGCCCTCGCCGATGCGCGCCAGCACGTCGCGCACGAGCGCCGCGTCGCGCTGCCTGGCGGCACGCGCGCTTGCCGAAGCCTTGCGCTCGGCGTCGCCCAGGGTCAGACCAAAGAGGCTGCCGTAGAGCTGGAAGAATGCGGCCTCGCTCGCCGCATCGCGCAGATCGCGGTAGTAGTTCCAGGCGGCGCTGGTCAGCGCGGCGCCGAGCTTCTCGGCCCTGGCAAAGGGCTGGTCGCCAGCGGCAGCCTTGCGATTGCCCTTGACCGCCGCGGCCGCCGGGGCGAGCCACCACAGCCAGGGGTTCAGGTCCGAGACCGCCCAGCGCTCGGCGCGCAGCGGGTGCATCGCGCGCATCGCCTGTCCGGCCGCTTCGCTGCCGACGCCCTGCACCGTCGGCTGCGCGAACAGTTCGTAGGCACGCTGGTTGAAGTCCGACACCTTGGCCACCGCCTCGAAGGGCTGCTCGTCGATGCGCTCGAAGCGGTTCAGCTGCCGCACCACGTCCTCGAGCCGGCGCTCGACGAATTCGACCTCGAACTCGAGCTCGCCATCCTGGCCCCGGCCATTGGTGATCTTCATGCCGTACAGACCCGGCGGCAGCGCCTCGATCGATTCGAGGACCGAGACGATCTGGCGGTGCTCGCGCCGCGCGACGCTGCCCGAGACGAAGATGCCGAGGTGGCCGATATGCTCGTGCACCAGCCCGACGATGGTCTGGCCGCGCGCCTTGATCTCGTCGGTCGAGCCGTAGACGTCGGCGACCCAGTTGAAGGCCTGCTCGGGCGGAGTGATGTTATCGCCCATCGACGCGAACAGCACGATCGGCGACTTGATCTCGCGCAGGTCGAAGACCTTGCCGTCGCCCGACGATACGCCGCCCTTCCACAGCTTGTTGCCGACGAACAGGTTCTGCGTGATCCACTCGATCTCTTCGCGGTTCATCAGGTAGAAGCCGCCCCACCAGCGCTCGAAATCCAGATAGCGCGGCGGTTCGGTATCGACGTTGGCGTAGAGGTGGTAGGACTTGTCGAAGAAGGTATTCGCCGGATTCAGGTTCTCGAAGTTCTGCACCAGGTAGGCGCCGTCGAAGATGCCGCCCGCGAGATCCGCGGCGAACGACGACAGCCAGGTGCCGCCGAGCAGCCCGCCCGCGTAGCGCATCGGGTTGTCGCCCTCGCCTTCGTTCCAGGCGCCGCCCCAGTAACTCATCGGCGCGCCGTTGATGACGATCGGGCCGGTCGCCTCGGGGTCGATTGCGGCGAGCATCATCGCCGCCCAGCCGCCCTGACAGTTGCCGACCAGCGCCAGCTTGGGCGCATCCGGGTGGCGGCGGCGCACCTCGGCGATAAACTCGCGCTCGGCCGCCGTCACGTCCAGCAGCGTCTGCCCCGGCACCGGATCGGGAAAGAACATCACGAAATAGACCGGATGCCCGGCGGCGAGCGCGACGCCGACCTGCGAGTCGTCCTTGAAGCCGCCGATCCCCGGGCCGTGGCCGGCGCGCGGATCGATGATGACGTAGGGGCGACGCCGCGGGTCCACCTTCACACCCTTGGGCGGCACGATGCGCAGCAGCGCGTAGTTGGCCGGGCGCTCGAAGCCGCGCGCATCGAGCACGGTCTCGTAGTCGAAGTGCAGTACCGGCGGCTTGCCGGCGCGCTCGTTCTCGAGCCACTGATTGCCGCGCTGGCGCAGCGTATCCCAGTACAGCACCGAGCGCTGCGCGGCATCCACCGCGTAGGCCGACCAGTCGCGCCACAGATCCAGCGGCGACGCGATCGACTGCGCCCGCGCATCGTGCTGCGCCTTGGCGACGCTCGCCTGGTACCGTTCGGTGGCGAGTTGCACGCGCTTTGCATAGACCCTTGCCACGGCAGCGCCAGTGCGCTGAGAGCGGGCCAGACGTTCCTTGATTTCGGTCACTTCTCGAGTTCCTCCTGCAGAATCCGGCATCGCGCGGCATGTGCCGCTGCCGGCGTTGTGCGCCGCACAATATGATATCCGCTGGGCACGCATGCCCTTCTCCCGCGGCGCAGAGCGCGGGGCCGTCCTCGACGCACTGCCACAATCAGCGAAGACAGGCGCTGCACACGAACGATGGCCGATGACGACATGTCGAGCGGCCCGGCGGTACGCCGGCACGATCCGCTGACGGACGACCCGATTGCCGCATCCGGCCGCAGCGTGCTCGACCCGATCGACCGCATCTCGGAGGTGCTGTTCGGCCTCTTCATGGTGCTCACCTTCACCGGCGCGTTGAGCGTGCTCGACAGCGGCCGCGACGAGGTGCGCAGCATGCTCGTCGCCGCGATCGGCTGCAACATCGCGTGGGGCTTCGTCGATGCGGTGATGTACGTGTTGCGCAACATGGTCGGCCGCGGCCGCAAGCTGAGGCTGATCCGCGCGGTGCGCGACACCGCGAAGGACGAGCGCGCGCACCGCCTAATCGGCGACGAGATCGGGCCGCTCGCCGCTGCCCTCGACGCGGCGGACCTGGAACGGGTGCGCAACTGGCTCGCCGCCCAGCCGGCGCACGCGCTGCCCAGCCCGACGCCGACGCGTTCCGACCTGCGCGGCGCGCTCGCGGTGTTCCTGCTCGTGTTCCTGTCGACTTTCCCGGTCGTGCTGCCTTTCTTCTTCATCGCCGACGCCGGCGTCGCCAAACGCGCGTCGGCTGCGGTCGCCATCGCGATGCTCTTTGCCTGCGGCTACGCCTGGGGAAGATATGCCGGGTTCAAGGCCTGGCGCAGCGGCCTCGTGATGGTGGCGCTCGGGATCGCCGTCGAGGCCATCGTGATCGCGCTCGGCGGCTGACCCGCAACGCCAGCGCCGACTCAGCGGCGCCTGGGCCAGGGCCGCGCCGCGCGCGGCGCTGGCAAACGGGCAGGTGCGGCGTCGAAGCCTCATTCGTGCGTTGGCGTTGGCTGTGATTGCGCACCATCGAATCGCGTCGGGCTCCGATTCCGGTCTGCAACAATGAATCGCATGCGTCAGCCGTTTGCTACAGCCGCGCTCCTCATCACATCGATGCTGTGCGCGGCTGCTGCGCAGGCGGATGGCGGGTCACCGCAAACCGATGCGGCAGCGGCGAAGGCAGCCGGCGAGCGCACGTCGCGCTTCGTCGATCCGCAGGACGGGCAGTTCGACGTCAGCGAATTCCTCGAGGATGCACGCGGCTTCCTGCCGATCCCGATCGTCATCACCGAGCCCGCAGTCGGCTACGGCGGCGGGGTCGCCGGCATGTTCCTGCGGCCGCGGCACGAGGTCGGAGACGAAGGCTGGGCGCGCCCGGACATCTCGGCGGTGGGGGGCTTCGGCACCCAGAACGGCACCTGGGGCGCGTTCGCCGGCGACGCGAGCCTGTGGCTCGGCGGCCGGCTCAAGACGCTCGTCGGTGCCGGCGTCGGCCGCGCCAACCTCGACTTCTACGGCGCCGGGCTCGACCTGCCGGTGCTCGACCAGGGGGTGCGCTATTCGCTGCAGTTCGGCGGCGCGGTCGCTCAGGCGAGTTGGCAGCTCGCGCCCAAGTCGCCCTGGTGGGTCGGCGCGCGCTACGTGTATGCCGACGTCGACCCGACGCTGCGCGACAAGCCTGTCTTTCCCAACCTCGCCGACCGTGTGCGCGTCAAGGTCTCGGCGCCGACCGCGATCCTCGAGTACGACAGCCGCGACAACGTGTTCACGCCGACGCGCGGCGTCTACGCGGAGACGTCGTACCTCGCGTCGCGCCAATCGCTCGGCGCGACCGACGATTTCGAGCGCTTCCAGCAATTGCTGATGGGCTGGGCGCCGCTGCCGTCGAGGGTGACGCTCGGCGCGCGCGGCAACTACGCCTGGTCGTCGTCGGGCACACCCTTCTTCCTGCGGCCTTTCATCATGCTGCGCGGCGTGCCGGCGATGCGCTTCCAGGGCGATCAGGCGGCATCGGCGGAAGTCGAGCTGCGCTGGCAGTTCCACAGCCGCTGGAGCGTCGTCGCCTTCGGCGGCTACGGCACCACGCGCACCGACCGGCGCCGCGACGATCTCGAGCAGCACGTCGGCAGCGGCGGCTTCGGCTTTCGCTACGAACTGGCGCGCAAGTTCGGCCTGAACGCCGGCATCGACATTGCACACAGCCCGGGAACGACGGCGATCTACTTCGTCGTCGGCAATGCGTGGTTCCGACCTTGAACTGCGGCGAGCCGACCGTCTTCGCGGTCGTGCAGCGCCGGCCGTCGCGTCGGCCTTCGGGCTGGCTGCGCGAAAGGCGGAACGGCCAGTTCCGGTCATCCGCGACAGGCGGTTCTTCGGAAGTGGATTTGACGGCCTGTCGGTCAATCCCGATGGCGCCGGCCGAGCGCCGGGTCCATCTCTCGCTGCATGGACCGCCCATCTCACCTCAAGAGAAGCGCATCCTCATTGCATCAACGCGGGCTGCCAGTCTGGCCGACGTGGCGGCGGCGCTCAACATCACACTCGGGACGCTGAAGAACTATGTGAATGGCTTGCTGCGGCGATACGAGGTGAGCAGTCGCGCGGAAATGGTGGATCGCGTGCTGCAGACGTCCGCGCCAGGCGATCTGCCAATTGCATCTGCCAATTGCATGATGCGGAGGCGCTCTGGCCGATGTAAGCTCTACCCGACATCGTCCCAAGAGAGGCTCTCGATCGTTCGGAATTCGAGCACTCGCGTGAGCCGAAGGGCAATCGAGAGGCTGCCCGAGGCACCGACTCAGGAGGTCGACCATGGGTGAAGTGCAAAAGTACAAGGCCGCTTGCTTCTGCGGCAAAGTGGAGTTCGAGCTCTCGTCCGAGCCTGTCGCGATGGGCTACTGCCATTGCGAGTCGTGCCGGCGTTGGTCGGCAAGCCCGGTCAACGCCTTGGCGATGTGGAAACTGGAGTCGGTCCGTGTCGTCCAGGGAGCGGACATGGTCGGCGGCTTCAGCAAGACGCCGCAGGCTCACCGCCAATGGTGCAAGGTTTGCGGTGGACACCTGTTCACCGAACATCCCGAGCTGGGCCTCGCCGACGTCCCCGCGGCCCTGGTCGAGGGCTTGGCGTTTCGTCCTTCCCTGCACGTGAATTACAAGGAAAAGGTCCTGTCCATCAAGGACGGCCTGCCGAAATTGAGCGACCTCCCCAAGGAAATGGGCGGCACGGGCTCGGTGCTTCCCGAATAGCGCAGCGCTGCTTGCTCGGTGCAGCATGGATCTCGCGTTGCGGTGTCCGTCCTGCGCCTGTGAGAACAGGCCGCAGGCGAAGTTTTGCAACGAGTGCGGTGCGGCGCTGAGCAACGCCGCGTTGTCGGGCGGCGACCGTCGCCAGGCGGCCGTGCTGTTCGCCGATATCTCGGGTTACACCGAGTTGTGCGCCAGCCACGACGCGGAACAGGTGCAGGCCATGCTGAGCCGCTTCTTCGTTGCGACGGAGCAGGTGGTCGAGGCTTACGGCGGCAGCGTGATCGACCGAGCGGGTGACGCCGTGATGGCGGTCTTCGGCGCACCGAAGGCCCACGGCAACGATGCCCAGCGTGCCATTCGCGCCGCCTTCGACATGCACGACGCGGCCGGCCGGCTGGAGGACTGCGCGGGCCAGCCGCTGCGCCTGCATATCGGCGTGTCCAGTGGCGAGATCGTCGCCGCGGACATCGGCGGCGGCGGCAAGTCGAAGTATTCCGTTACCGGTGCGACCGTGAATCTGGCCGCGAGGCTCGAAGGGTTGGCCGGGCCGGGTGAAACCTTGATTTCCGATGCGCTGCATCGGAGGGTCTCGGCAGAGCTCGAAGTCCAGCCCTTGGGCGATTGCAGGGTCAAGGGGTTCCCGAAGCCGGTGCCCGTGTGGAGAGTCCTCGCGCTGCGCACCGCCCGATCCGAAAGATCACGTTTCGTCGGCCGCGCCCTCGAAGTGGCGCGGGCCATGGCTGCGTTGCGGAGCGTGCAGGCGGCGCGACGTGGCCTGACCATCGTCGTGCGAGGCGAAGCGGGGATTGGCAAGTCGAGGCTCGTCGAAGAGATCGGGGTGCGGGCGAAGGCACTCGGCTTCGACACGCCCTGCGGCAAGGTGCTGGACTTCGGCGTGCGCAGGGCGCGGCAGGCCCTGCCCACGATCCTGCGGGCGATGCTCGGCATCGGCGACGACGACGACATCGGCGCGCAGCGATCAGCCTTGGACCGCGCTCGGGAGCGCGGCGTCGTGACCGAAGACGACGAGCCCTTCGTCAACGACCTGCTCGACATCGATCAGCCGCCCGCGCCCAAGAGCGTCTTCGATGCGATGGACCACGCGAGCCGCCAGCGCCGCTCCGCCGAGACGTTTGCGGCCGTGCTGGGCCGTGCCGCCGGCATTCGACCGCTGTTGCTGACCATCGAGGACATTCATTGGGCCTCGCCTTATCTCTTGCGCCACCTGACGGCGCTGGAAGCCACGTCGACGGGCTGTCCGATGGCCATCGTGCTCACTTCGCGTCCCGGTCAACAAGCGCTCGATCCGCCCCCGGAATCGACGGCGGATCGAGGCTCCCGGGTCGAGATCGACTTGGCTCCCTTCAGTCTCGAGGAATCGATGCGCCTTGCAGAGCAATGGACCGAGGGCTCGGCCGAGCTCAGCTCGAAGTGCATCGAGCGCGCGGAAGGCAACCCCTTGTTCCTGGAGCATCTGCTTCGGTCTGAGCACGACGGCAGTGAGCGTCGGATCCCGCCGACCGTGCAAAGCATCGTGCTCGAGAGCATGGACCGGCTTTCCAGCCGCGATCGCAGCCTGCTGCAGACGGCCGCGGTGCTCGGCCAGATGTTCTCGCTGCAGAGCCTGCGTGCGGTGGCGCGTGAACCCGACGGCCGTGTCGACCCGCTCGAAGCAGCAGGGATGATCCGGGCGATCGGCACCGACCTCCTGTTCGCCCACGCGTTGATCCAGGAAGCCGTGTACTCGTCGCTGCTGACGAGCACGAGGCGGGAACTGCATGCACGCTGCGCGCAATGGTTTGCCGGCACCGAACCGATCCTGCATGCGCAGCACCTCGATCGCGCCGACAGCCCCGAGGCAGCGCAGGCGTACCTGGCTGCATCGAGGCTCGAAGCCGAGCGCTTTCGCTTCGACTCGGCCCTGCACCTGGCTGCGCGCGCCACCGAGCTCGCGCCGGCGGCGGACCTGGGTTGTGCATTGGCGCTGCTCCAGGGTGAGCTGCTGCGCGAGACCGGCCAGTCGAAGGACTCGATCCTCGCCTTCCGGCGCGCCCTCGATCTCGCCCAGCACGACAACGAGCGCTGCCACGCGTGGATGGGGATTGCGGCGGGTCAACGTGTCACGGGCGAACTTGCGCCGGCGATGGACGCGCTCGATCGAGCTGAGCACATCGCCGAGCGCTCCGGTCTGACCACCGAGCGCTCGCGCATCCATCACACCCGTGGCAACCTCTGTTTCGCGCGTGGCGAATCGGCCGCCTGCGAGGCGGAGCACCAGCAGGCACTGGACCTTGCACGGCTAGCCGGCAACCTCGAGTGTGAGGTCCACGCCCTCGGCGGGATGGCCGACGCGCACTACGCCCAGGCCCGGATTGCCGCGGCACTGACGTGCTTCCAACGCTGCATGGCGATAGCCGGCGAGCGCGGATGGATCGGCATCGAAACCTCGAACCGCTGCATGGCGGCCGTCTGCCTGTGGCTCCTGGGCAGCCTGCCCGCAGGCATCATCGAACTGCGTCGGGCCTGCGAAGACGCCAGGCGAATCGGAGCCGTGCCGCTCCAGCTGCTGGCGGTCGACACGCTGGCCATCCTGTTGCTGGAGGCGGGCCTCTTCGAAGAGGCGGAACGCTGCTGCACGGAGGGCCTGCCGCTGGCACGCGCCGCGGGCTCAGGCCGTTATGAATCCCTGTTGCTGTGGAACCTCGGCAGCTGCCACATCGCCCGCGGTGGCCAGGAAGCCGCGAGGCGCTGCATCGACGACTCCCTCGCGTTGGCTCGCCAAACCGGGCTCGGCTCGATGGGGCCGGCGATTTACGCGCGGCTTGCCCGAGCGGCTTCGAATCCGGCGCAAAGAACTCAGGCACTGGATGAGGGGGAACGCCTGCTGAAGGGGCCCTGCCTCGCGCACGCGGCGCTGATGTTCTACCGCGAGGCGATCGAGGCCAGCATCGCCGCGAGCGACTGGGACCGGACGTCGAGGTATGCGAGCGAGCTGGGTTCGTTCGTGCGGGACGAGCCATTGCACTGGGCGGACCTCATCGTGTCGCGGGCCAAGATCCTGAAAGAGGTGGCTCTGAACCCCGGCAGTCGGGAGCCGTTGCTTCGGCTTCAAGCGTTGCGCGAGCAGGTCGTGGCGGCGGGATGGGCGTCGGCATTGGTCGAGATCGATTCGCGGCTGGCGGCACAACCCGCACTTCACTGAGACGCGCTGCCGGCGTAGAGTGCGGCGGTCGAGGATTTGCGTCTGCGACCTGAACCGTCGAATGGCGGGTTTGAGGCACCAGGTCATCCAGGCTGCAGGAGCGCTTCGGGTCGATATCCGCTGCCGGCAAGTCTGCTGCCGACGCCGGATTGCCGCTCAATGCAAGCTTGGCACGACTCCCGTTCAGTCCAGCCAGCGCAGCAGCGCCAGCACGAGCGCGACGAGGAAGACCGTCTCGCCGATCATCAGCAGTACCGGTTTGATGCCGACAGTGGCGACCTCCTTCAACTGCGTCTTCATGCCGATCGCGGCGATCGACGCGACGAGGCACCAGCGCGAG
>JACSRM010000456.1 GCA_014879745.1 Burkholderiaceae bacterium
GGTTCAACACGGGAGCCAGCTTCTCAGCTTTGCGATCGATGCGGAAGATGACTTTGCGGAACGCTTACGAAGCATGCGCAGCACTTCGCTGACCTTCACTCAGCAAGCATAGCAGCGCCCGTCGAACTGACCCTTGCCATCATGGCATCAACCTCCGGCTTCGAGGATACGTTGTGGCCCAGGGTCATTTCTGTCGGACTCGCCGGACCTGCGGCAAGCCCGGTGTCGTGCGCGATGCTGTCGCGGGGCCAGAGCGCCAGACGAAGGCCGGGCTGCAGATCGATGAACACCACGGCCCCGTGCTCGAACTCCGTGCCGACAATGCCGTTGGTCGCAAAGCCGAGACCATCACGGTAAAAGCGCAACGATGCCTCGAGATCGTCGACGCCCAACGTGAGCACGGTGATTCGCGGTTTCACGGGGCAAGGCTCCTTGCGGCACGTCGTTGGAGTTGGCCGTCACGCCGCCGGCAGTTGCTCTGCAACACCGGGAATGCTGGCGAGATCGGCGAGCCAGGGTACGGCCGAACGTTGCCAGAGTCGAAGGGTCGGCTTCAACTGAGCGCGCTCTGCGAGGCAGCCAAGCCGCAGCGTTGCCTGCGCAGCGTTCTCGACGGCCGACGAATACAGCACGTGTGATTCTGTGGCCGGTGCATGAATGGCGATGTCGAGGTCGAAACGGCCGACTCCTTCGATGCACGGTGCTTGGCGCAATGGATAGCCCTTGTGAAACCTCAGGCGGCGATCTCGCGGCGCATCAGCGCCGCTTCTCTCTGTAGTCGGGGTCGCGACTTTGATGACGCACCACGAGCACACGAATCTCGCTCCCGAGGTGCCGGTAGATCACCGTGTATGGGAAGCCCACCAGCGGAAACGACTGCCGGCCGTCGGACGTTGGTGTGCCGATCCCGGGGAACTCTTCGAGGAGCTTGATCGCTCGCTCGAACTCGTTCGGGAATCGGCGAGTCAGCCCGATACCAGCCTCTTGTTTGTAGCGGCGGCCAGCCTCGAGGAGATCCTCGGAGGCGAACCGGTGAATCGATCGCGTCACGTCAGTTCGGTGCGCGCTCTTTGCAGAACCTCATCCAGCGGCTCGACGAGCGATGGGTCCTGCAACGCCTTCGCCTCCCGGGCGGCAGCCACCGCGTCCCATGCGGCATCACGCCTGGAATCGGCATCCAGGCTGGCGACGACCCGGTCGAGCAATCGCTTGCGGTCGGTCGCGGGGAGGCGAAGAACCTCGGACTCGAGAGCTTCCAGCGGGATGGCCATGGTCTTCCTTCGGTGAGGCAGGGCAAACTGGATCGCAAGCTTGCCACAAACGGGGAATCGACCTTCCATTCACCGCCTGGGCGGGCCGCCTTCGCCGCCTGTCGGGCCGGGGCGGCCTCGAGTCCGGGATGCAAATCCTTGCCGCCCTGGCAAGGCGCGAAGTTGAAGAGGCGATTTCGACCGACCCAGCCCGATGCGACTGAAGACCTCGATTCGGTGGCCGATCGCCGGGATCGGCAGCCCGCACAGCCCCTGCCGGATCGGGCATCGTGCCCGATGCGGCGCCGTTCAAGGCGCCAGAACGAGGAGGCGGGGGAAGTAGCTTCTGTACGGTGCCGGATCTCGGGTGAGAACGCCAAGGTTGGATACGGCGGCGTGGGCCCCGATGTAGAAGGCGGGCAGCGGCAGTTGCCTGGAGCCGCCGCTTTGCCGGTAGAGGGCAAACGCGGCAGCCGTCAACGAAGCACAGGCCCACGGCAAGGGTGTGCGCAGCGTCTCGTAGACGTCCAGCAGCGCATCCAGCGCCTGGACGCTCGGCCGTGGGACAAGCAGTTCGGTGTAGATGATGAGATTGACGTGCAGTGGCGAGCGTTCACTGCAGACCTGCAGTTGCTCGACGGCCCATTCATGCCAGAGGCTTGCTTCGTCGATGCAGTCAACCCAGACGTTGGTGTCGACAAGCGTGCCGGCGCTGCCGTCGTAGTTCGCCAGGCTACCTGCGGCCACGGCGAGCGCTTGCAGAGGGTGCGGGTTCGTCGCCGCGCAGAAAGTTCATGATCTCGTCCGCCCCGAGTTGCTGGAACTCGGGGCTCATGCTGCGCCGAACCCGAGCGGCGGCCGCCCGCAGCTTGGCGCGGCGATCGCCCTTCACCGCAGTGCCGACCGGCGTGATGACGATCTTGCCTC
Organism: Burkholderiaceae bacterium; assembly: GCA_014879745.1. Taxonomy (GTDB): domain Bacteria; phylum Pseudomonadota; class Gammaproteobacteria; order Burkholderiales; family Burkholderiaceae_C; genus CAIKUF01. The sequence goes on from JACSRM010000456.1 coordinate 2,178, forward strand.
CAGCCAGGCTGAACGACACTTCACTGCCAGGCGCGACGCCGGCAGCCTGACGGATGTGCTTGGGGATCGTGACTTGGCCCTTCTCGGTGACGAGCATGGCGCACCTCGCGGTAGGAATGCAGAGTAGGAATTCTACCCGGAGCGAGGCTCGTCCGCGAACCGAACGCGGGCTGTTCAACGCTCAACCATCATGATCGCGCCGGAGCTGCGCGGCTATGAGCGGGAGGCCCAATGTTCGACATGGGTGGCGGCCAGAAAGCGACGCCGCTTGGAGGTACGCTCGGTGGAGCGCCTAGGCCCCACCTGAGATGAACTTCTGAGCCTGCAGAATCCGTTTCTGTCGCCGTCTCAGCTCGGTCTTGTCAGGCGGCTGATCCATGAAGCGTGCCGCCTCTGAGCGGGACTCAAATCGGAAGCGATTGCCCAGATGGAACAGCAGAAGTGCATCTACATATCGCTTAAGTTGAAACACCAAAGACTCGATGTCCTCTGTGTCCGAGCCGACGTGGACAAACCGGTTGCGGTGACTTGTCAGATGCGAGAGGACGAGCTGCGACCTCTCGCGGTCCGCGAACATGAAAGCTGCGCGCCGCGTCGCGACCTTGAATGGATCATGCGTGCTATCAGTCAGGTACTCAAGTAGGCTCCAAAGCCGGAGGAATGCATCGTTCAGGTCAGCAGAGTCGAGGGCTCGCACATAGCGTATCAGTGCGCGCTCGAGGTCGTCCCGGTAAGAAAGGTTGCGTAGTCGAGCGCGCAGGTTCGTGGCAAAGAACAGAATCTTCTCGAACTTGGTCTTGTCAGAGAAGGTCTTGGCCGGCCGCGAGTAACCAGGATCGAACCAGAAGGTCTCTGTCGCAAGAGCTCCCGCCGAGTCATGTACGGTGTGGAACGGTGAGAGGCGAATGTCATTGATCGGCGTAGGGCGTCCGCTGGTATGGCGCCACGCATTCCCGCGGTTGAGCGCCAGATTCCAGCTGGCGCGCACCAGATCGAGGGCATCGAGTGCTCGCTCCGCGGTCTCGTGCGGAGAGCGCGCCTTCAGGTGCGCAGATACGCGCATGTACCCACTCGGCAACTCGTATCCAAGAGTGCCGCGAGACTCAGTCGCGAGCCGCGCTCGTGCGGCGAACGCCTTCGCGAGCTTTGGCTTGAACGTGAGCGCAACGTCGCCGACCTTGGTTCTTGGAACCGAGATCGTCCACCACAGTGATATCTCGGTCAGCAGCCGCTGCGGAGTGGGCGCTCTCGAGAGGTAGTCTTGCTCTAGCGTAGAGCATGCCCTGAGGAGGGTGTCTGCGGTGATCGGTCTCGGCAGAGACGAGTCGTGGGCCACCTGCATTGCAATCCGCCTCTGTTCTGCCTCTGGCACTGCAGGATCAAAGTCGATGCACCCACCCAGGATGATCGCGAAGTCGGAATAGAAGAGTGCTCCAGACATGAATCCAGTCGGATCGCCTTCGGTCTTCGCCCGTTCGGCTCGGGCAGCGAGTCCTGAAAGGTCTGTGTCCTTGCGACGAGAAACCATATCGCTGCCCTGTGGGGCCTAAGAGTGTTCTAGCCAGCAGAACTTCAGCCGTATCCAGATACGCCAGCAATTCTGCGCCCGTATCCGGACACACCTGCCAATCGGCCACCATGCGGAGCGCGCACTTCCGCCCGCGCGTGCTCATTCTCACGCGCCCTCGTACTCCGCCACCGGCACGCAACTGCAGAACAGGTTGCGGTCGCCATACACGTTGTCGATGCGGCCGACGGGGGACCAGTATTTGTGGTGCTTCAGGCCGGTGACGGGGAAGGCGGCTTGCTCGCGGGTGTAGGGGTGGGGCCAGTCGGCGCCGAGGAGGGCAGCGGCGGTGAAGGGGGCGGCTTTGAGCGGGTTGTCGTCTCGCGGCCAGCCGCCGCGGTCGGGGCCGCGCTCGACCTGCGCGATCTCGGTGCGGATCGCGAGCATCGCGTTGATGAAGCGGTCGATCTCGACGAGCGGCTCGCTCTCGGTCGGCTCGACCATCAGCGTGCCGGCGACCGGGAAGCTCAGCGTCGGCGCGTGAAAGCCGTAGTCGATCAGGCGCTTGGCGACGTCCTCGGCGGTCACGCCCGAGGATTCTTTGAGCGGGCGCAGGTCGAGGATGCATTCGTGGGCGACGCCGCCGCCCTTGATGCCTTCGATGTCGCCGCTGAAGTGGATGTCGTAGGCGTCCGACAGGCGCGCCGCGATGTAGTTGGCGTTCAGGATCGCGACCTCGGTCGCCGCGCGCAGGCCTTCGGCGCCCATCATGCGCATGTACATCCAGCTGATCGGCAGCACGCCGGCGTTGCCCAGCGGTGCGGCGGAGATGGCGCCGACGGCGGCGTCGCCGCTGCCGGCGAGCGCAT
>JACSRM010000461.1 GCA_014879745.1 Burkholderiaceae bacterium
CGCGGGGACGTGAGTCCGGCGGTCTGCAAGTCGCACTGCTTGGTCACGCCGTAGGCGGGGTCGATGCCGAAGAAGGCGTTGGTGCACTGCCCGGCGCCGGACATCGTCTTCTCGACCCACTTCGTATCCTTGCCATAGCGAACGCGTTGCGACGCGGCGACCGAGAACGATCCCCCTTCGCTGGCGATCTTGCTCCAGGTGTCGGTACTCGGAATGGCCGAGGCCCGCAAGCCAAGCGCCTGTTCTTGCGTCGCATTGGCCGACACGTCGACCACATCGTCCGTGCCGCCGCCACAGGCCGAGATGGCCGCCGCTGCGAGCAGGGTGAGGGCAGGGCACATCACGCGCCTTGTACACCGATTCATCATTGCGTAGTTCCTTCCGAACGGATTCGTGCTGGACCTCGGCACGAGCGCCGAGGCATCTGGGCAGTCAGCAGGCGCCGAGCCGTTCGGAGGGATACGAGAAGCCGAGCGGTCGGACGCTGCTGGAGCGCTGACACATCAACGGCTTCGATTCGGGTGTCTTGAGATGGGCCAGTTGTAAGAGGTCTCCCGGTGTGTAACCGAAGCGCCGACGCTCGGATGAACCCCTTGTGTCGCGGCGCAACCGAAGGCGAACCGCGCGCCTTCGGTTCACGCAACTCAGCTTGCCGTGCGGCGGCAAGCACGAGGCACGGTACTTGCAGCGGGCCTCACGGCCGTCATCGAAGGTGCGAGGGGTGGCACTCCAACCCGATCTGCAGGTCGGCGTCGTCGGGCTCGGCCCCGCGCCGCCTGATTGCGGCAACGCATTGCGGTGCGCTTGCGGATCAAAGCAAATCGGCCGTACGCCGAACCCTCAAGGAGTTCGGCGTACGGCCGATCGCGCCGGTCGTATAAGCGGCCGCACCGTACCGCTCTGGAACTGCAGCCGAATGGCTGCCGGTGCGCGCCGCTACTGCTGGCTTGTCGTCAGCAAGACCATCAGTCGATCCTCACTCCAGCGAAGAACCGATGACGATTCCGTTCGCCTGCAGCTTGCTGTTCCAACTGGCGAATTCGGCGCTTTCCATCGCGAGCGTGATAGGCGCCGGAAGGGCGTAGTTGCCCTGGCAGTTCGAACCCGAACAACCCGGGAACCAGAAGTTGTTCAGCTTGCCGGCGTTGTTGATCCAGCCGACCGTATTGGCGGTGACCACGATGTTGTAGAAGGTCGCAGGCACGCCGTAGCTGTTCGAGACATAGACGCCTACGTTGGCCGACGGCATGCGCCGCCCGTCCGGCAGCAGTCCGGACCCAATCAGACGATTGTTGCGGACGTCGATATCGTGGCCCGCCGCGATCGCGATGCCTTGATTCTGCGTGCCGACGATCTGGTTGTTGTACATCCTCACCCAGCCTGCGGCAGCCTTCGGATCCGACGTTCCGCCATCGACGATCATGCCGCCACCGGAGTAGTTGGGGGCCATCGGGTCGGCACCGTACGCGCCCTGAATATAGTTGTCGTGGATCCGTATCGGGCTGTCGGATGTGCCGCTGGTGAGATAGAGGTTGATGTTTTCCTCGACCCGGCTCTTGCCCGGTTCGTTGATCACCTGGTTCCATGCGACCTCGATGTTCTTCGTCGCGCGGACATTGTTGAGTTGCAGGAACTGCATATTGACGACTGTGTTCAAGTAGCCGCCCTTGCCGTCGCTAAGCCGGCCCTCGATATTCTGCGCGCGGTTGTAGCGCACCGTGATGCCCTTGGCCGAGGCGCCGGCGCCGTCCGCATAGATCCCAGCCGTGCCCAGCATCGTATTGCGCTCGACGACGAGCGTTGCGGGCTTGTACGCACTGACGAACCGGCCGGTCCGGATGTTGACGACGTTCGGGTTGAGGCCCTGGCCGATGCAGTTGCGCACCGTGATGTTGGTGCTATCTCGCAGAGCCAACACTAGGTGTCCCTTGCCCCGCAGGCGGCAGTTCTGGATCACCACCGGCTCGGTCGTGGAAACCGTGACGGCAGCGACCTTGGGATCCTGGCTTTCCCAGTTCGCCGAATAGGTTCCGCCCTTGGAGATGAGGATCGGCGGCACGTATTTCGGATCGTCCGGCGGGGGCGGGGGCGGCGGTGCATCCGCCTTGAAAAGGTCGCACTGCTTGGTGACGCCGTAGGCAGGATCGATGCCGAAGAAGCCGTTGGTGCATTGCCCGGCGCCGGACATCGTCTTCTCGACCCATTTCGTATCCTTGCCGAAGCGAACGCGCTGCGACGTGCCGACCGAGAACGATCCGCCCTCGTTGGCGATCTTGGTCCAGGTTCCCGAAGGCGGCGGCGTCACGTCCATCTGCACCTGGCATTGCTTGGTCACCCCGACCGCGGGATCCTTGCCGAAGAATCCGTTGGTGCACCAACCGGTGCCCGAAACGGTCTTCTGAATCCAGCTCGACCCAACGCCGTAGCGCACGACGGTGTTGGCGGCCACCGTGAACGAGCCGCCTTCGCCCGCGATCTTGGTCCAGGTCATTGCCTCGTCGCCGATTGCGAGCGCGCTTTGTCTTTCTTCGGTCGACGCGGCGGATTCGAGTCCGGCGCCGTCGTCGCCACCGCCGCCGCATGCTGCAAGCAGCAAGCTCGATGCCGCGATCGAGCCGAGTAGTGCGTATCTGAGTCTGAACCTGTGAGTCGTTGCCATGAGTCCCTCGTAGTTGGATTCGGCCCCAGCGCGGGCCGGTCGACGTATCAAGGCGCGCAAGAGCCGATTGCGCGGCGCGCAAAGAACGCGCCGAACTCACCGCCGTTCAACAGACGCCTGTGGTGGCGGTTCGGGGCCGGCGAACGATGCAAAGCGCACGTCCGGCCTGGTCAGAGTGAGCCCACTTCCGCCGCGGCGTACTGTAGGGCCTGCGGTGCTCGACTTTAGTGGCCAAATGTAAGCGGCGGGGTCATGTTGTGACGAATCGCGTTACCCCCGGCGATTCACTGCCGGCGATCAGACGGGCCGCCCGACCCTGCCGCACGAACACCAGGTGTTGCGTCAGGCGCCTGCCGCGACTCGAGATTCGAGCGCCTCGGCATAGATGGCCGCCAGTTGCGCGTAGTTGCTGCTCGCGGTGAAGCGTTCGCGATACGCCTGCCTCGCCCGCAGGCCCATTTCCGCCATCTGCGCCGGGTGCTGTTCGGCCCACGCCATCGCCTGCGCCAAGGCGGCCGCATCGCCGGGTTCGCTCAGGAGACCGGTCACCCCGTGCTCGACCAGTTCCTCGAGCGCGCCGAGCCGGCTGGCGATGACCGGCAGTCCGCAGGCGAAGGCCTCGACCAGCGTGCGCGGAAAGCCCTCGTACCAGACACTCGGAAGCACCAGCGCGCGCGCCCGATGCATTTCGGCGATGACCTGCCCGATCGGCAGCGCACCCAGCAGGGCAACGCCCTGTATTCCGCCGAGGGCGGCCTCGGCTGGCCCGCTGCCGGCGACCCGGATTGGAATGCCTGCCAGGCGCTGCGCCGCATCGGCCAGAACGCTCACGCCCTTCTCGGGCGAAAGCCGGCCGACGAAGAGGAAGCCGTTGCGCGGACCCGCGGGCGGCTCTGTGGGCAGATCGATGAAATTCGGCTTGACGCGGATGCGGCCGGCCGGCAAGCCGCCCTCGATGAATTTGCGGCGGCCGAACTCGCTGAGTGCGACGTAGATCGCAATCTTGTCGCGGTACGTCCCGAGCGCACGATGGAGGGCAAGCATGCCGGCGAGCACGCCGCTTTGCGCGCGCGAGCCGCGATAGCAGGCGTGCACGGCGGCGCGCCAGGGTACGTGCCCCACGCAGGCTTCGCAGATCCGCTCGTCGCGCAACAGCATGGCCTGGGGGCACAGCAGCCTGAAGTTGTGCAGGGTCTGCACCACAGGCACGCCGGCACGATGCGCTGCCCAGTAGACCGAAGGCGAGACGAGCGGAAACGTGTTGTGACAGTGGACGATATCGACGGCGCTGTCGGCGAGCGCGCGCGCCACGTCGTGCGCCGTCCGGCGTGACCAAAGTGTCGTTGCGGCCGTTCGCCAGGCGGCCTGCGCCCCGATCTCGTCGTTGTGCCGGCGGTATTCGCGCACGGTGTGTCCGCTTCGGCGCAGCAGCGCGATCTCGGCTTCGACCACCGCGTCCTCGCCGCCCCATTGCTGGTAGGCGTTGTGCACGACCAGCACGCGCAGTGGCCGGGGCGAATCGGCTTCAGTCATCGGCCGGCCTCGGGTCGCACAGAAATCGTGCGAGGCGGGCAGCCACGGCCGACGTCTCGTAGCGGCATTCGAACCTGTCTCGCGCCGCGCGACCCGCGGACTCGAGCCGGCCCGGACGATCCCACCAGTCGAGGATGATCTGCGCCGCGGCATCGGCGGCGCCGAGCGGGATCACCCGGCCCTCGACGCCATCGGCGAAGACCTCTGCGACGCCGCCCACCGCGACGGCGAAAACCGGGCGGCCCTGCGCCATCGCTTCGAGAAGGATGAGCGGCAGGTTCTCGGCGATGGCCGAGTGGATGACCGCCTTGTGCCGAGGGATGCAATCCATCGCATTGCGGACATGACCCGC
>JACSRM010000393.1 GCA_014879745.1 Burkholderiaceae bacterium
TTGGCCGGCAGTGTGAGTTCAGCCAAAGGCAAAGCGGCCATTCGAGTTTGCCAGGATCGCCGCGCGACAGACCCTGATTGGTCTGCGTAACGACACGGTTGCTGCGGACTTTGATAGCTATCGCGTCGTGCAGCTACCGAATCGGATCGTCAAGTCCGCGGCGGCGATGGCCAAACTCGCCGCATCCATTGCCGGCAGCTCAATGATTGATCCAGACTCGCTGCGAGAGCGCTGCCGCGATCGTTGGTAGCTGGGGTCATAGTGGCACAGCAGCAAGCGCCGGCACAACTCGTCGACTTGGCCATCCTCGGCCAACGATTGCCACAGGGTCAGCTCTTCGCCACCGACCAGCGCCTTCAGCGGCGTCAACCTTTCGACCATGGCCATCGGGTCATCGACCAGATGCGCATAGTCTTCGCGCAGCAGCCGCACTCGTTCATCGATCGGCACACTCAGCTCCAGGTGCACCGTCTTGCGCATGGCATCAACCAGCGCGGGCGGCAGCTGGATGTTGCCGATCTTGCGGCTCTCCGCCTCGACCCATACGGGTCGGCTCAAGTCGAAGCGGCGAAGCCGGTCCAGCAACAAACTATCGAACATCTTCTGGCTCGGCTGCGGATCCCCAGGCAGCGCGCCGAGCAGCGAGCCGCGATGCGACGCCAGACCTTCGAGGTCGAGCACCTGGTTGCCTTCACGCTCGAGGGCGTGCAGCAAGCGGGTCTTGCCACAGCCCGTCATGCCGGACAGCACGCGGTACTCGAAACGCGGCGACAGCGAGGCAAGACTGTCGCGCACCCAGCTGCGGTAGCGCTTCCATCCACCTTCGATGACGTCGGTTTCGAAGCCAATCGCGCGCAGTGTGTCGACCCAGGCCCGACTGCGCTTGCCGCCGCGGAAACAGTACACAAGCATTCGATCGCCGGGGCGGCACTTCGAGATGTGGTCGCGAATGTGCGTGGCCAGATTGCTGGCGACGTATGTCGCGCCAACCAGGTAGGCCGCATGCGGATCGCGGGCATGTGCAATGCCGACCTCGGCAAACTCGGCATCGTTCACGACTGGCAGGTTGAGCGCCCCGGGGATGTGATCTTCTTGATACTCATGCGCCGTGCGTGCATCGATCACCAGCGCGTAGGTCGAGAACTCCTTGATGCCCAGCGCGGTCGGGTCGATGACGGACCCGCCGGGGATTTCAACGCCGTTGCGTGGCTCTCCAAGTTGGGCATCAGCATTCACCGCGTGATCATACGAAAGAGCTTTGCCAGCACATCGGGCTGAAGCCGGTCTGCGGCTTCTTGTTACCGTGCGGTGCACACCTGCGGCGATCGGGCTTCTACACTGAACCAAGAGGCGAGAGGAGCCGGCGCCGTGGCATCGGATCTCCCTTCGCAATGGTCCGAACCGTAGTGGAGGTTGAACATGTGGGTTTTGTACGCGCGGGCACCGACACCGAACGCTTCCTATTGGCCGGGCCGTCGGTTGCTGGCGCTGATCGACGCGATTTTCTGGCCTTCGCTTGTCGCCTTCGGGGTGAGCCGCATGCCGATGGACCCGGGCATGGTCGGACAGGTCGTGCTGGCGCTATGCGCGCTCAGCGGTCTGCGACGCTGCGCGCGGGCACTTTGGTACAACGAGCGCTATCGGTTCACCACCTGGCGCGTTGGCGTCGCGTTGTTTGGCATGCTGGTGTTTGGTGCCGTGCTCAAACTCGCCGCGTAGCGCCCGCCGAAGCTGGCGCAGTGCTGATCCCTTCATCGCTCACGCTGCGGCGTAGCTTTTGGCGTAACTTTCGGCGCAGGTTAAGCGTCCACGCTAGGTAGCAGGTACTGCTGCATCATCGGCGTGTGGGCGGAGAAGTCGGCGCTGCTCATCGCGGCCCGGCTCGCGACGCGGCCCGGTGGCGGGCGGACATGCTCAATGCGGGTCGGTCTTGCGCGCCTGCGACGCGGCCGGTGCGGCGGGCGCACCGGCAGCCGCCTCGGCGGCCACCGCCTTCGCGAGCGCGCGCTCGGGGGTCGCCGCCGGCAGCGGGTCGGCGGCCGGCGCGTGCGATGGCACTTCGCCGACGCCGGTGTGCGGCGCGAGAATCGTGACGAGCTGCGCGAAGACCTTCGGATTGCCGGCGACGACCTCGCGCCGATAGAGATAGTCGGCCTCGCCGGTGAAATTGCCGACCAGGCCGCCCGCCTCGGTGATGATGAGCGAGCCGGCGGCGACGTCCCACGCGCTCAGGCCCGTCTCGAAGAAGCCGTCGTAGTAGCCGGCGGCGACATAGCACAGGTCGAGTGCGGCGGCGCCCGGCCGGCGCAGGCCGGCGCAGCTCTTCATCACGCTCTCGAAGATCCGCATGTAGCGCGGAAAGTCGTCGCCCTTGCGAAACGGAAATCCGGTGCCGACCAGCGACTCGGCCAGCCGCAGGCGCTTGGAGACGCGCAGCCGCTTGTCGTTCAAGAAGGCGCCGCGTCCCTTCGAGGCGAAGAACAGGTCGTTGCGCGTCGGGTCGTAGACGACCGCCTGCTGTACCTGGCCGCGGTGCGCGAGCGCGATCGATACGCCATAGACCGGCAGGCCGTGGATGAAATTGGTCGTGCCGTCCAGCGGGTCGATGATCCAGAGGTACTCGCTGTCCTTCGCGCCGCGCGTGCGGCCGGTCTCTTCGCCGAGGATGGCATGGCCGGGATAGGCGGCGAGCAGGGTATCGATGATGACGCGCTCGGCGGCCTGATCGACCTCGGTGACGAAATCGTTCGGCGCCTTGGCGTTGACCTTCAGCAGGTCCAGATCCATCGACGCGCGGTTGATCAGCGCGCCGGCGGCGCGCGCCGCCTTGATCGCCGTATTGAGCATCGGGTGCAGCGCTTGCGCCATGGAAAAACCTGTCCGGATCGATTGAGGGGGTCGGCCTTGCGGGGTAAAAGAGCGTGCCGCCGGAGAACCGGCCGCGCGGGGCGGCGCGCCTGCGCCGCTGCCGATAATCGCAATTTTACGCAGCCACGATGCACGAGACGGCCGACACGGCGCGCTTCATCCTGCTCTCCACGAGCCATCCGGGCAACGTCGGCGCCGCGGCGCGCGCGATGAAGGTGATGGGGTTCTCCGACCTCGTGCTCGTTGCGCCGCGCGACGCCGGCATCGCCGCGCACCCGCAGGCGCGCGCGATGGCGAGCGGCGCGGCCGATATCCTCGACCGGGTGCGCGTCGTCGCGACGCTCGCGCAGGCGCTCGATGGCGTGAGCTGGCTCGGCGCGACGGCGATGACGCCGCGCGACTTCGGGCCGCCGACGCATGCGCCGCGCGAACTCTTTCCGGCACTTGCGGCAAGCGGCGAGCGGGTCGCCTTCCTGTTCGGCTCCGAACGCGTTGGACTCGGCAACGACGATGTCTATCGCTGCCATGCCTGCCTGAGCATTCCGACCGACCCGGCCTACGGATCGCTCAACCTCGCGCAGGCGGTGCAGATCATCGCCTACGACTGGCGCCAGGCGCTGGGCGGCTTTGCGCCTCGCGCGCGAAGCACCGAACCGGCGCTCGCGAGCGCGGCGCAGGTGCAGGGCGCGCTCGACCATTGGCGCCAGGCGCTGCTCGAGATCGGCTTTCTCGACCCCGATGCACCGCGCAAGCTGATGCCGCGCCTGAATCAGCTCGCGAACCGCGCGCGGCTGACGACCGAGGAGGTCAACATCCTGCGCGGCATCGCGCGCGCGATAGCGGATCGCGGCTGAAGCCGCACCGAAGCGGTAACTGTTCACGCCCGTTACACGCTCATCCAGGGGGGTTCCCCGCGGACGCGGGATCGTCTTCGCAACCGCGCACACCTAGCATTCCTTCATCGCACGGCGGCTGGCTGGCAGACGGCGGCGAACGCTCAGGGAAAGCAAAATCATGAACCGATTCAAGCTCGCTCTCATCGCCTCGGCCGCTCTGTGCGCGCTGCAGGCCCAGGCGCTGACCGTCAGCGTCACCGCCTACGACGGCACCGACGCGACCGCGCACACTCAGGTCGTCGGCGCGGTCGAGAACACCTTCGATCCGGTGACCGCGATCGGCACCTATTCCGACCTCAGCCAGCTCGTCACCGGTACGCCCGGCTGGGCCGCGCAGCCGGCCGGCTCGACCGGCTACTACCTGTCGGTCGGCCCCTCGGGCGACCAGCCGGCATCGCAGACGCTGAGCTTCGGTGCCGGCGCGAGCTACTTCGGCTTCCTGTGGGGATCGCCGGACAACTACAACACGCTGACGGTGACGACCAACCTTGCCGAGTACGCCTATACCGGCGCGCTGATCATGAGCTCGCCCGACGGTGACCGCGCCGTGTCCGGCTACGCCAACTTCACCGCCGGTGCGGGCGAAGTCATCCAGAGCGTGATGTGGCAGTCGACGTCGAACGCCTTCGAGACCGACAACCATGCCGTCATCGCCGTCCCCGAGCCCGAGACCTATGCGCTGATGCTTGCCGGCCTGGCGGCCGTCGGCTTCATCGCCCGGCGCCGCCGCGTGCTCTGAACCGATTCCGCGCGATCC
>JACSRM010000348.1 GCA_014879745.1 Burkholderiaceae bacterium
TCGTCGGTGTCGATCAGGATCTCGCCGATGTCGGCGGTGAAGTAGTCGCGGATCGCGCGGATGACGAGGCTCGACTCCTGGTAGATCAGGAACGCGCCCTTGCCGGCCTTGGCCGCGCCGTCGATCGCGGACCAGAGCTTCAACATGTAGTTCAGGTCCCACTGCAACTCGGGCGCGCTGCGGCCGATGCCGGCGGTGCGCGCGATCAGGCTCATGCCTTTCGGGTATTCGAGCTGGTCGAGGTTCTCCTTCAGCTCCTCGCGGTCCTCGCCTTCGATGCGCCGGCTCACGCCGCCGCCGCGCGGGTTGTTCGGCATCAGCACGAGGTAGCGCCCGGCGAGGCTGACGAAGGTTGTGAGCGCCGCGCCCTTGTTGCCGCGCTCCTCCTTCTCGACCTGCACCAGCAGCTCGGTGCCGTTGCCGATCACGTCCTGGATTCGCGCGTCCTTGACGGCAACGCCTTCGCGGAAGTAGTTCTTCGAGATCTCCTTGAACGGCAGGAAGCCGTGGCGCTCCTCGCCGTAGTCGACGAAGCAGGCTTCGAGCGACGGCTCGACGCGCGTCACGACCGCCTTGTAGATGTTGCCCTTCCTCTGCTCGCGGCCTTCGATTTCGGTCTCGAAGTCCATCAGCTTCTGGCCGTCGACGATCGCGAGGCGCCGCTCCTCGGGCTGCGTCGCGTTGATCAGCATGCGTTTCATCTGTTCTCCTTTGCGCCGGGTCGCGCGCGCGTGGCGCAAGACGCCCCTGCGTCTGTCACTCGAGCCGCGCGCCGGACCACTCCGGCGCCGCGACGATCAGATGCACGAGAAACGCGAAAGGAACTTCGGAAGGAATCGCCCTGGACCGTGGCCTGGATGAGCTATCGCTCGATCGTCGGGCCGCACGGCGTTGGCGCGTGCGTCGCGGTGATGCCGCGGCCGTCCGGCGGGCCGCGCCGCTCCCCCGCGGCTGCGCAGCGCGTCGCCGCGGGACGCGGACGCAGCAAGCTTGGCACGGGAGGGGGAGCGAGGGCCGGGGACGACATCCGCAGGATCACTTGACGCGGGCAGAAGGTGACGGCGATCAGGCACCGCAGCAGCGCTGCGCGCCTGCGATTCGACCGTTGCCTCCTGCTCTTTGGAAACCTTGTTCTTCCCGAACGAATCGCCTTGGCGACTTTGCCGGGTGTTCTTTTCGATCGTTTGTTCTGCCACCGGCCGTGCCCGACTGCTTCGTCTCTTCGGGTCCGAGGCCCGTCTTGCAGGGCCGGTGTTGCATCACCTGGACGCGACCGGTACTTTCCCGATCGCGTCGCCGCGCGCCCTTCGCGTCAGAGTCGGAGGTCATCGATCACCCCCGGGTAAACTCTGATAAATCAACCACTTAGGACGCGTTCGCGGTGCCACGGATTATAGGCGGCATTCAGACCGGGACAGCCACGCGGAAAAGCGCCGCAAATGCCGTGCAATCGCGCGCGCCGGCGGTTGCGTCACCGCCGGCGCACGCCGTCGAGCGTGTGCGCATCGACGAGACGGCCGAGGGACAGCGCCTCGACAACTTCCTGCTCGGCCATTGGAAGGGCGTGCCCAAGACGCACGTCTATCGCGTCATCCGCTGCGGCGAGGTGCGCATCAACCGCGGCCGCGCGGCGGCCGATACGCGGCTTGCGATCGGCGACGAATTGCGCCTGCCGCCGGTGCGCCGTGCGTCGCCCGCCGATCCGGATGCGACCGCCGCGCCGCCACCGCGCGAGTTCCCCGTCGTCTGGGAGGACGACGCGCTGATCGCGATCGACAAGCCGGCCGGCGTTGCGGTGCACGGCGGCAGCGGCGTCGCCTTCGGCGTCATCGAACAGCTGCGCCGCGCGCGGCCCGACGCGCGCTTTCTCGAACTCGTGCACCGGCTCGACCGCGAGACATCGGGACTGCTGCTGGTCGCCAAGAAGCGCAGCAGCCTCGTCGCGCTGCAGGAGCAGTTCCGGCGCCGCGCGACGGGCAAGACGTATGCGGCGCTCGTCGCCGGCGTCTGGCCGAAGGCGACGAAGGTGATCGACCTCGCGCTGCACAAGACGCTGGACGCCGCCGGCGAGCGCCATGTGCGCGTCGTCGATGCCGGTCATGCCGACGGCCGGCGCTCGATCTCGCTCGTGAACGTCGTGCACGCCTGGCCCGGCTTCACGCTGCTCGACGTGACGATCAAGACCGGCCGCACGCATCAGATCCGGGTCCATCTGGCGCACCTCGGTCACCCGATCGCAGGCGATCCGAAATACGGCGACTTCGAATTGAACCGTGCGCTCGCGCGCGGCAAGGCGGTTGCCGGTCAGCGCTTCGGCCGCATGTTTCTGCACGCCCGGCGCCTGCGTTTCGAGCACCCCGCAAGCGGCGAGGTCATCGAACTCGCGGCGCCGCTGCCGGCAGAATGCGAGGCACTCATCGCTGCGCTCGGCGCCGAAGCGTCCTCGCGCGTGCCGCGATAGCCATTGCAACGAATATGTCCCACCACCGCGCCACCGTCCATTGGCAATGCGAAGGCGACTTTCTCGCCCGTCGCTACAGCCGCGCCCACGTCTGGCGGTTCGACGGCGGCGCGGTCGTGCCGGCGTCGAGCTCGCCGCATGTCGTCCCCGTGCCGCTGTCGGATGCGGCAGCGGTCGACCCGGAGGAGGCGTTCGTCGCCTCGATCGCGAGCTGTCACATGCTGTGGTTCCTCGATATCGCGGCACGCCGCGGGCAGCGCGTGCAAAGCTACGCCGACGAGGCGGTCGGCGTGATGGCGAAGAACGACGAGGGCCGCCTCGCGATGACCGAAGTCAGGCTGCGGCCGCGCGTCGTATTCGCCGAGCCGGCGCCGGCACGCGAGGTGGTCGATGCGATGCACCACGCGGCGCACGAGGCGTGCTTCATCGCCACCTCGGTGCGGACGCGGATCGTCGTGGAACCGGTGCATGGCTGAACACAACTTCGACCTCATCGTCTTCGACTGGGACGGCACGCTGCTCGACTCGACGACGCTGATCACGCGCTGCATCCAGGATTCGTGCGTCGACCTCGGTCTGCCGCGGCCGGCGGACCGCGATGCGAGCTACGTGATCGGCCTCGGCCTGAAGGATGCGCTGACGCACGCCGCGCCGAGCCTGCCGCGCGAACGCTACCGCGAACTCGCGCTGCGCTACCGGCACCACTACCTGTCGCGCCAGCACGAACTGGTGCTGTTCGACGGCGCGCTCGAGATGCTGCAATCGCTCAAGCAGCGCCGCCACCGGCTCGCGGTCGCGACCGGCAAGACGCGCCTCGGGCTCGACGAGGCGCTCGCGTCGGCACACATGCAGGGCCTGTTCGACGCCACCCGCACGTCCGACGAGACGGCGCCCAAGCCGGACCCGAAGATGCTGTACGAACTGATGGACGAGCTCGGCGCCGAACCCACGCGCACGCTGATGATCGGCGATACGACGCACGACCTGCAGCTCGCGGCGAACGCCGGTGCGCCGAGCGTCGCGGTGAGCTACGGCGCGCACCCGGCGGACGCCCTGCGTGGCCTCGGGCCGCGCCACATCGCGCGCAGCGTGCGCGATCTCGAGCACTGGCTGCTGCGGCATGGCTGAACCGGCGCCGACGGCGTTCCCTCCGGTGCGCCTCTGTGCGAGCGCGGATCTGGCCGAGAAGGGCCTTGCCTACGTCTTCGACGTGCTGCAGTGGCGCGAGCCGATGCGCGCCTTCGTGCTGCGCTTCGAGGGCCGCGTCGTCGGCTATCTCAATCGCTGCGTCCATGTGCCGTCCGAGATGGACTGGCAGCCGGGCGAGTTCCTCGACAGCCGCCAGGAGTTCATCCTGTGCGCGACGCACGGCGCCGCCTACGAGCCGCTGAGCGGGCGCTGCGTGGCCGGTCCGTGCGGCCGGGGCCGGCTCACGATGCTGCGCGTCGAGGAACGCGACGGCGACGTGTATTGGTATCCTTCCCCCGACACCCGTCCGGTGTTCGATGGTGCGTTGCCGAGCACCGATGAAAGAACCCCATGAGCATCCCCGAGAACCCGTTCGAAGCGGCGGCGGGCGCACAAGCCGCCCCGTCGTCCCCCGCGCCCGCGCCGGCCGCCCCCGACGGCTGGAACCGGCTCGCCGAGCAATTTGCCCGCGACTACCTGAAGGACCGGCGCAGCGAGCGACGCTGGCGGATCTTCTTTCGGCTCGTCTGGATCGCCGCGATCATCGCTGTCGCCTGGGCCTTCGTCGCGCAGCGCAATCTTGCGACGAGCGCGAGCGGCCCGCATACCGCGCTGATCGAGGTGCGCGGCGAGATCGCGGTGGATGCCGAGGCAAGCGCCGAGAATATCGTCGCCGCGCTCAAGAGCGCGTTCGAGGATCCGGGTGCGCGCGCCATCGTGCTGCGCTTCAATTCCCCCGGCGGCAGCCCGGTGCAGGCCGGCATCGTGAACGACGAGATCCGGCGCCTGAAGGCGCTGCACAAGAAGAAGGTCTACGCCGTCGTCGAGGATACCTGCGCGTCCGGGGCGTACTACATCGCCGTTGCCGCCGACGAGATCTACGCCGACAAGGCGTCGATCGTCGGCTCGATCGGCGTGCTGATGGACGGCTTCGGCTTCACCGGCACGATGGAGAAGGTCGGCGTCGATCGCCGCCTGCTGACCGCCGGCGACAACAAGGCGATGCTCGATCCGTTCTCGCCGCTCAACGAGAAGCAGGTCGCGTACGCGCAGGGCATGATCGACCAGATCCACGCCCAGTTCATCGCCGTCGTCAAGAACGGCCGCGGCACGCGCCTGAAGGTCACGCCCGAGACCTTCTCGGGCCTGTTCTGGAACGGCGAGCAGGCCGTCGGACTCGGCCTCGTCGACCATCTGGGTAATCTCGACTATGTCGCGCGCGAAGTCGTGAAGGCCGAGGAGATCATCGACTACACGCCGCACGAGAACCTCGCCGAGCGGCTCGCGAAGCGCTTCGGCACGTCGATCGGCGCCGGCGCGGTGCGCGCATTGCAAGGCAGCATCAGCCTGCGCTAGCGCCGGCATTCCGACCTGCCGCGGGCCGGCGCCGATATCCCGGGCTCGCACCGATGGAAGGCTGGCTCGAACAGTTGCAGGCGCTGCAGGGCCTGCCGGCCTACGCGCTCGTCTTCGGCCTGCTCGTCGCCTGCGGCATCGGCGCGCCGATGAACGAGGACGTCGTGCTGCTCGCCGCGGCGGCGCTCACGCTGACCGGCGTGATGCAGCCGCTGCCACTGATCGTCGTCGCCTGGTTCGGGCTGATCGCGGGCGACGCGCTGATCTTTCACTGGGGCTACCGCTACGGCGCGCGCTTCCTGCGCCACCGCTGGTTCGCGCGCATCCTGCCCGAGCCGCGGCTGGCGACGATGCAGGCGCGCGTGCAGCGCGGCGGGCCGGCGTCGATCTTCGTCATCCGCTTCCTGCCCGGCATCCGCACCGCGCTGTTTTTCGCCGCCGGGTCGCTGAAGATCCCGTACCGCACCTTCTTTCTCTTCAACGGCCTCGCGGCGGCGATCGAGCTGCCGCTGCTCGTCTTCGGCGTGCGCTATATCGGCGGCCGCTGGCGCGACATCCTGCCCGCGCTGCAGCAGGCGCAGGTGTGGCTGCTGCTGGGCGTGATCGCGGTCGTCGTGCTGATCGTCGTGCTCCACCGGCGGCGCGCCGAGTCCAAACCGAAGGAGCCCTCGACATGACGAGCCTGCCGCCGATCGGCCGCGATCCCGCCGACGTGCTGCGCGAACTCGCCGCCTTCGGCAGCGCCGACCCCGACTACAAGCACGGCCGGGTCTGGAGCCTCGTCTACTACCTCGACGAGGGCTGTGCCGACTTCCTCGCCTAGGTGTACAAGATGTACTCGTCGGCCAACGGCCTGAACCCGACCGCGTTCAAGAGCCTGAAGCGATTCGAGAACGAGATCATCGCGGCGGTCGCCGAACTGCTGCACGGCAGCGAAGAAGTCTGCGGCGTCGTCACCTCGGGCGGCACCGAGAGCTGCCTGCTCGCGGTGAAGACGTATCGCGACCTCGCGCGCGCGACGCGCGGCGTGCGCCGGCCCGAGATGATCGTGTGCGAGACGGCGCACGTCGCCTGGTTCAAGGCGTCGGAATATTTCGGCGTGAGGATCCGCCTCGTCAAGCGCGACGCCGATTTCCGGCTCGACGCGGCGCAGGTCGAGAGCCTCGTGAACCGCAATACGGTGATGATCCTCGGCTCGGCGCCCGAGTACCCGAACGGGCTGATCGACCCGATCGAGGCACTTGGCGAGATCGCGCAGCGCCGCCGCGTTCCGCTGCATGTGGACGCCTGCGTCGGCGGCTTCATCCTGCCGTTCATGGCGATGAACGGCGTCGCGCTGCCGGCGTGGGACTACCGCGTGCCGGGCGTGACTTCGATCTCGGCCGATATCCACAAATACGGCTTCGCGGCGAAGGGCGCCTCGACGATCACCTACCGCAACCTCGATCTGTTGAAGCACCAGATGTTCGTCTACCAGGACTGGCCGGGCGGCGTGTTCGCATCGCCCGCGCTGCTCGGTACGCGGCCGGGCGGCGCCTACGCCGCGGCGTGGGCGGCGCTGCAGTACTTCGGTGTCAGCGGCTATCGCGACCTGGCGCGGCGCACCCTCCTCGCCTTCGACCGCATGAAGCAGGGCATCGCGGCGATGCCCGAGCTGCGCGTTTTCGGCGACCCGAAAGGCCCGCTGCTCGGCTACGGCTCGCGCGATCCGGTGGTCGATATCTACGCCGTCGGCGACCGCATGGATGCGCGCGGCTGGCAGATCAACCGGCTGCAGTTCCCCGAAGGCCTGCACGCGATGGTGACGGCCAAGCACCTCGAAAGCGTCGATGCCTACCTCGCCGACCTGCGCGCGGCGGTGGCCGAGGTGAAGGCCGACCCGTCGCTTGCGCGCCAGGGCACGGCGGCGACCTACGGCCTGATGGCCAATGTCCCGCTGCGCGGCATGGTGAAGGCGAAGGTGCTCGATATCTTTGCCGGGATGTACCGTGCCGGTGGCGGTGACTTCGACCTCGCGGCGCACGAGTCGGCGGCGAGTGGCGGCGATGTGCCGGCGACGCTCGCCGAGCGGATCGCGACCTGGTACGTCGAGCGCAAGCGCCGGCGGCGCTGAGCGCGGCGCGCTATCGTGCCCGCGCCCCGGGCCAGGCCGGCCGCCTGTCGGCGCAGTCCTACTGCCCAACGGCGTGTCGTTCGTTTGCATGCGCATGCATGGCGGCCTAGCATGTATCTCATGGGCATGTGCATCGGCGCCGCCTGCCGGCGCGTGCAGCGGCCCAGGAAAGGACATGCCATGAGCTTCATCCAACTTCACCCCTTCGCGATTCGCCGAACGCTCGTCGCCGTCGCATCGGCGGCCTGTCTTGCCCCCGCGCTGGCGGCGGCTTCTCATCCATCGGCGTCTTCCCTGCTCGCCGAGGCCGAGCAGGCCTATATGCAACAGCGCGCCGCCTGCCTGAGCGGCGATACGACGCAAAGCCGCAAGGACTGCCTGCGCGACGCCGGCGCCGAGCTCCAGATGGTGCGCGAGTCGGGCGGCAAGCTTCCGACCGTCGATCCGCAGACCCTCGCCGACAACGCCATGCTGCGTTGCGCGGCCTTGCCCGCGGCCGACCGCTTCGGCTGCGAGCAGATCGTCAAGGGCAACGGTGTCCACAGCGGTGGCGGCATCAGAGAGTATGTGAGGGTCGTGCCGGCGCAGTAGGCTCGCGGCGCCGCCGCCGTCGGCGCGCGCGGGTTCGGTAAAGTCCGCCAATCCGGATGGACTGCCGCGCGTGACGACCCGAACCCTCCCCGCATTGATCGATGCCGTGCTCGCCGGCGAGCGGCGGGCGATCGCGCGCGCCATCAGCCAGATCGAACGCGGCGGCGCGCAGGCCGGCGCGCTCGTCTCCGCGCTCGCGCCGCATCTGGGCCGCGCGCACGTCGTCGGGCTCACCGGGCCGCCGGGGGCCGGCAAGTCGACGCTCGTCAATGCGCTGCTCGGCGCGCTCGTCGCGCAGGGGTCGCGCGTCGGCGTCGTCGCCGTCGATCCGTCGAGCCCGATCAGCGGCGGTGCGCTGCTCGGCGACCGGGTGCGCATGGGCGAGCACGGCGAGCACCCGGATGTCTTCGTGCGCTCGATCGCCTCGCGCGGGCACCTCGGCGGCCTGTCGCGCACGACGCGCGGCATCGTCGATCTGCTGGATGCCGCCGGCTACGACATCGTTCTCGTCGAGACGGTCGGCGCCGGGCAATCGGAGGTCGAGATCGCCGAGCTTGCCGATACCTGCATCGTCGCCTGTCCGCCCGGGCTCGGCGACGAGGTGCAGGCGATCAAGGCCGGCATTCTCGAGATCGCCGATCTGCTCGTCGTCACGAAGGGCGACCTGCCGGCCGCGCGCAGCACCGCGCGCGACCTGCGGCACATGACGCATCTGCGCCGCGCGCCCGCCGACGGCGGCTGGCAGACACCGGTGCTCGCGGTCACCGCGACGAGCGGAAATGGCATCGCCGCGCTGGTCGAGAAGATCGTCGCGCACGCAACGGCCGTCGGACGCGGCCGGCGGCTGCGTGCGGCGAGCGACGACGCGAAGCCGCTGCGGCTGGCCGCGGAGCACGAAGCCGCACCGGCGTCGTACTTCGGCATCGAGACCGGTGCGCCGAGCGCGGGTGCGTCGCTGCGCGTGCGCGAAACGCACCTGGACGATGCCGGTGCCTGCGCGCGCAGCGTGATCTATGCGCTCGCCGATGCAGCGGCAAGCGACGCGGTGCGCTCGGCCGGCGCCGGGGCGTCGGCGGTCGTGGATGCGCACATCGCCTACCTGAACGCAGCGCGCGAAGGCGACGTTCTCGTCGCGAAGGCGGGCGAGGCCTCGCGCACGGCGGGCGGCGACGCCGTCTGGCGCGTCGAAGTCGCTACCGAAGGAGGGCGGCCGATCGCGACGCTCGCCTCGACCATCCGCTTCGAAGCCGCGCCGCGGCGGTAGGACGATCCGGCTCAGCGCTGCGCCGTCGCCTGCCCGCCGAGCCAGGCGGCGACGTCGCGCCAGACATCGCGGTAGCGCTGCGCGAATTCGGTGTGCAGCCCGCTGTGCGAGCCGCCGTCGAACCACACCAGTTGCTTGGGCTCGTGCGCCGCGTCGTACAGGCGCTGCGTCTGCCGCGGCGGCACGGTCTTGTCGGCGCTGCCGGCGAGAAACCACTTCGGCGCGTCGATGCGGCCGATCTTGGCGATCGAGTCGAACTGCTGCGTGACAAGCGGCACGACGAGGAAGCCGAGCGGGCTGCTGTCGCGCGCCAGATCGGGCATCGACGTGAGCGCCGATTCGACGACCAGCGCGCCGTAGCCGGGCGGCTCAGCGTGGCGCAGCGCAAGTTCGATGGCGACGCCGCTGCCCATCGAATGGCCGAACAGCACGCGCCGCCGCGGCTGCGGTACGCGGCGCGCGAACTCGGCCCACGCTGCTTCGGCGTCCTGCATGATCGTCGCTTCCGACGGCAGCAGCTTCGTACTCTCGCCCCAGCCGCGGTAGTCGATCGCGAGCACCGAAAAGCCGGCGTCGTGGATCGCCGCGATCTTCGGCCGGTTGAAGTAGAGATTGCGAAACGTACCGTGCAGGTAGAGCACGGCGGGCGCACCGGGCGCGTCGGCGGCGATCCAGATCGCGCGCAGGCGGCCGGGCGCGGCGTCGGTTCGCGCCGCGGCCGATCCTGCGCTCGGTGCCGTGGCGGCGTGCGGCAGATCGATCCAGAACGCCTCGTCGTGCGCGCTGACCGGCTTCCAGTCGGCCATCGTTCCCGACTGGGGCTTGTAGACTTTCGCCCTTTGCTGGGTGTCGATCCAGGCGCACCCGGCCAAAGCCGCGACAATCCACGCCGCCGCGGCGAGCGCGAACCAGCGCCGCGCCCGATCGATCACCCAACCCGAACTGCCCATGATTTCAACGCTTCAACGAATCGGCCGCATTGTCGGTGCGCTCGTCGTATTCGCGCTACTCGCCATCCCGCGACCCGGATGGGCGCAGGACGACGCCCGGCCGATCGGCAAGTGGGATCTGATCGTCAGCCCCTACACCGTCCACTTCCACCCGAGCGACGATCACAAATACGTCTACTCGCTCGGCCTGCTGCGCCGGCTCGACAACAACTGGGTCGCCGGCGGCATCGCATTCTCGAACTCGTTCGGCCAACCGAGCGCCTACGCCTTCGTCGGCCAGCGCTTCGTCAATCCGTTCGGCTGGAACAAGTGGTACCTGCAGTGGACCGGCGGGCTGCTGTACGGCTACGTCGGCGAGTTCAAGGACAAGGTGCCGTTCAACAACAACGGCTTCTCACCCGGCTTCGTGCCGAGCATCGGCTACCAGTTCACCGATCGCGTCTACCTCGAACTCGACCTGCTCGGCAACTCGGCGCTGATGTTCACGCTCGTCTTTCCGTTGCCGGAAGGGACGCTTTGACGAGCTGACCGCGCACCGGCTGCGGTTGTTGGCGCAATATGCCAATCCCGGCCGCCGCGAGCGCAGCCGGCGGGGTCAACGTCATGCCGACACGTAACGTCGACCTGAGCGAGCATCAACAGGCCTTGGTCGAGAACCGGGTGCAGTCGGCTCGATACCGGAACGCAAGCGAAGTGCTGCGCGAAGGGCTGCGCCTGATCGAGAAGCGCGAGCGAATCCACGAAGCGAGGCTCGAGGCCCTCGAGCGAGCAGCGCGCCAGGGTTTCGCCGATGTCGCCGCCGGGCGATACGCCGACGCCGACGACGACCGCCTCGAGGCATTCGTTGCAGCGTTGGGTCGAAGAGCAGCCGAGCCGATCAAGAAGGCGCGCTGATGCTTCGCTACCGGCTCTCGGGCGCTACCCAGGCCGACGTGATCGACATTCTTTCCTGGGAGTCTGTCGGGCTTTGGGTTGGAGTCCAACCCAAAGCCCGACAGGCTCCTAGACGCACGAACACTTCGGCGAAGTTGCCCGGCTGCGCTACGAAAGCCCGATCGCCGCTGTGCTTCGGGGCGTGGCGACGCAGCCCGACCGGCCCGGAAGCCTTGAGCGACCCGAACTTGGCGCAGGTGTCCGATCGTGGCACTCGAGGTCGAGCCGGGATCATGTCGCCGCAGCGGCCGGTGTCGTCCGCCGGCCGCGCCACTTCCTGATCTACCGTCGCGAATCGGCCCTTCTCGTCGTCGCCTGCGTTCTACACGACGCGATGGAGTTGGAGCGCCACCTCGACACCCCGATAGCGTCTGGAAATGAACCTCAGCGGGCACAGCCGTTGTGCTCCTCGTAGGTCGCGCACACGGAGAGACCGCGCAGACAGAACGCCGTCGATTGCCGCAACCGGGCGGCGCGGCGTCGGGTATCGGCAACGAGTTCAACGTTCGGGCGTGCGGCGAAGTCGACTCGCGTCGTTGCGCTGCCGCTCCGATTCGGCGAACCAGACGGCTGCCGCCATCAATGCCACGCCGAGCAGTTGCACACTCGACAGCGTGAGGCCGAAGTAGAGCCGATCGACGATGATCGCGACCGCCGGGTAGACGAACTGGAGGGCGGCGATCCGGTCCGTGTTCAGGCGCGCAATGCCGGCGTACAGCAGCGAGTACGCAAGCCCGGTGTGAACGAGCCCGAGGCCCGACAGCCACGCCCATGAGGCGCCGCTCGTCGGCCAGCCGCTGGCGGCGGGGAACACCCAGAGCGCCGCGGCGCCGATAGCGCACTGCCACCAGGCGAGGACGCCGGCCGGCAGGTCGGCGAGTTGCTTGGCGGCGAGCGTGACACCGGCCATGCACAGGGCTCCGACGAGGCACCACGCGACGCCGGTCCAGTAGCCCGCGGGCGGCCCGCCTTCGCTGCCGGGAGTGCCAAGGACAAGCCCGGTCGCGAGTGCGAGGCCGGCCATCGCGGCGCACGTCGCGGCCAGCCGCCGGCGGCTGACGGCGGCGCCGAACAACCACGCGCCCAGCAGCAGGACCCAGAACGGCTGGACGTGGAACAGCACGACAGCCATGGCGGTCGAGATGCGTTCGATCGCGGCAAAGAACAGCGCCCAGCTGGCGAGCAGGAGCACGCTCGCGAGCAACACCGGCGCCAGCGCACGGCGGCGCAGCCGCAGCGCGCCCAACTGCCCGCGCCACAGCAGCCAGGCGGTCAGCGCGAGCAGGCCGAACGCACACCGGAACCAGGTCGCGGTCAGCGGGTCCGCAGCAGCCGCGTGGACGAACACGCCGATCGTTCCCAGCACGGCGCTGCCGGCGACAAAGGGCAGGGCGGCGCGCGAAGCCGAGGCTGCGCTCCCGCGCGCAGCGACCGCCGCGGATCGCGCCGGCGCGATGTCGATCGACGAGTCGGCTTGCATGGCGAGGCGCAGTGTCGGCCGCCGGGACCGCAATGCAAAGCGCATAATTCAACGACATATATTTCGATAATCGAAAGTCAGCCGATGCGCGCCGAACCGAAACTCGAGTGGCTGCGCTGCTTCGTCGCCGTCGTCGACGCCGGATCGCTCGCCGGCGCGGCGGGCGACGTGCATCGGTCGCAGTCGGCGGTGAGCATGCAGCTGAAGAAGCTCGAGGATGCGGTCGGCCGCCGGCTGCTCGAGCGTGGGCCGCACCGGTTGACCTTGACGCCCGACGGCCAGACGCTGCTCGGCTATGCCCGGCGCATGCTCGAGCTGCACGCCGAGGCGCGCGCCGCGCTGCAGGGCAAGAAGGACTTCGTCGGCCAAGTGCGGCTCGGCGTGCCGGACGACTATGCGGCCAGCTACCTCACGCCGGTCCTGCGCCGCTTCGCAGCGCGCTACGGCGGCGTCGAGATCCAGCTCGACTGCGAGCAGTCGACGTCGCTGATTCCGCTCGTCGCGCGCGGCGAACTCGATCTGGCCCTCGTCTCGCGCGACAACGCGCGCCGCGGCACGCTGCTCTTTCACGAGCCGATGGTCTGGGTCGGGTCGCCGCAGTTCGAGCTGTGGCGGCGCGACCCGCTGCCGATCGCCGTTTACGAGGAAGCGAGCCTCGCGCGCCGCGGCGCGATCGAATCGCTCGCGCAGCAGGGCCGGCGCTTCCGCGTCGTCTACAACAGCTCGAGCCTCGCGGGGCAGATCGCCGCCGTCGAGAGCGGGCTCGCGGTGGCGGTGCTGACGCAATGCAGCGCCCCGCGCGAGCTTCAGGTGCTCGGCGCGGATCAGGGGCTCGGCCCCTTGGCACCGATGGAAGTCGCGGTCTACCGCAGCCGTGAGTCACGCGCCAGCAAGGCCGCGGACCTGCTGCACGAGTTGCTGGTCAAGACGCTGAGGCAGACGGTCACCACGTGAGCGATCGATCGGCCGGCGCCATCCGCGGCGCGCGACTGCGGTTCGCCGCGGGCACAACATTGCCCGCCGAAAGCAGGCTGCTGTCGCAAAGCGGCCCGGCGAAGACCCGCGTCAGTCCCGCATCGGCAGATAGCGCACCGACAGCACGCCATCGATCGCGGCGATGCCGGCGAGTGCCGGCGCCTGCAGCGCACTGTCGATGTCGACCAGCGTGTAGGCCATATCGCCGCGCGACTTGTTGACCATATTGTGGATATTGAGCCCGGCCCTGGCCATCGCGGTCGAGATCTGGCCGAGCATATTGGGCACGTTCGCATTCGCGATCGCGACCCGGTGTGCCGATTCGCGCTCCATCGCGACGTTCGGAAAATTCACCGCATTGGTGATATTGCCGTGCTCGAGAAAGTCGCGCAGCTGATCGACGACCATCACGGCGCAGTTCTCTTCCGCCTCGCGCGTCGACGCGCCGAGGTGCGGCAGCGCGACGACACGGGCGTGGCCGTTGATCGCCGCGCTCGGGAAGTCGCATACATAGCAGCCGAGCTTGCCGGCGTCGAGCGACGCAAGCACCGCGCCTTCGTTGACGACGCCTTCGCGCGAGAAATTCAGCAGCACGCTGCCCGGCTGCAGCAGGGCGAGATTCTTCGCATTCACCAGATCGCGGGTGGCGTCCACGAGCGGCACGTGCAGCGTCGTGAATTGCGCGCTTTTCAGGACCTCGGCGACGCTCGCCGCCTTCTTCACCTGCGACGGCAGGCTCCAGGCGGCGTCGACCGTGATCTCGGGGTCGAAGCCGAGGACGTTCATGCCGAGCTTGATCGCGGCGTCGGCGACGAGGCAGCCGATCTTGCCGAGGCCGATCACGCCGAGCGTCTGCCCCGCGAGTTCGCGGCCGGCAAATGCCTTCTTGCCGTTCTCGACCACTTTGTCCATATCCGGCGCGCCCGCATCGAGCGCGGCGACGAAGCGCAGCGCGGGTGCGATATTGCGCGCCGCGATCAGCATGCCGGCGAGCACCAGCTCCTTCACCGCGTTCGCATTCGCGCCGGGTGCATTGAAGACCGGCACGCCGCGCTGGCTCATCGCCGCGACCGGGATATTGTTGGTGCCGGCGCCGGCGCGGCCGATCGCGAGCACGCTGCGTGCGATCTCGGTGGCATGCAGATCGGCCGAACGCAGCAGGATCGCGTCGGGTTCGGCGACCTCCTTGGCCGTCGCATAGCGCGCGGCGGGGAGGCGCGAAAGGCCGTTCGCGGAGACGGCGTTGAGGACCAGAACCTTGAACTGCTCAGCCATTCTGCGCCTCGAATTCCTTCATATAGGCGACGAGCGCGCGAACCCCTTCGATCGGCATCGCGTTGTAGATCGACGCCCGCATGCCGCCGACCGAGCGGTGGCCCTTGAGCTGCAGCATGCCGCGCGCTTGCGCGCCCTTCAGGAACGCATCGTCGAGCGCCGCGTCCTTCAGCTTGAACGGCACGTTCATCAGCGAACGGTCGGCCTTCGCGATCGGGTTCGAATAGAACGCAGTCGAGTCGAGGTAGTCATAGAGCAGCGCCGCCTTCGTGCGGTTGTGCGCCTCCATCGCGGCCAGGCCGCCCTGCGCCTTGATCCAGTTGAAGACGAGCCCGGCGATGTAGATGCCATAGGTGGGCGGCGTATTGAGCATCGAGTCGTTCGCCGCCTGCTGCGCGTAGTCGAACGCCGACGGCGTGATCGCAAGCGCCTTGCCGATCAGGTCCTCGCGCACGATGACGATCGTGAGGCCGGCGGGGCCGATATTCTTCTGCGCGCCGCCGTAGATCAGGCCGTACTTCGAGACGTCGATCGGGCGCGACAGGATATCGGACGACATGTCGGCGACGAGCGGCACATCCCCCACATCCGGCGTCCAGTGGTATTGGACGCCACCTATCGTCTCGTTCGAGCAGATGTGGACGTAGGCCGCGTCCGGATCGAGCTTCCACTCGGCGCGCGGCGGGATGCTCGTGAAGCCGTTCGCCTCGGACGACGCGGCGACGTTGACGCTGCAGTATTTCTTCGCTTCCTTGATCGACTTCTTCGACCACTCGCCGGTATTGATGTAGTCGGCGCCGCTCTTGCCGCGCAGCAGGTTCATCGGCACGATCGCGTTCTCGCCGATTGCGCCGCCCTGCACGAAGAGCACCTTGTAGCTGGCTGGGATCGCGAGCAGCTCGCGCAGCAGCGCCTCCGCCTCGGCGTGAATCGAGATGAACTCCTTGCCGCGATGGCTCATTTCCATCACCGACATGCCCGAGCCATGCCAGTCGAGCATTTCTTCGGCCGCCTTGCGTAGCACCGGTTCGGGCAGCACCGCGGGGCCGGCGCTGAAATTGAAAACACGCGTCATCGACGATTCTCCATCGGGGGGTACGAATGCGGCGCGAAGCGCGCCGAGGCGGCAGGATACCGAATCCATCACACCCGCCGATCGCAAAGCCCGCGCTGTCTTTGCGGCCGCTCAAGCTTCCAGCGCGGGAGTCTCGCGGCGGCGCGTCTTTCATACCAAGTCGCGTTCGCTCGTAGAAGAACAAGCGATTGCGTTGGGCACATTGCGGGCCCGCAACAATCCGGTTCGGCTGGCACGTCCGGCGCGAGCAAAGCCGGCCCCGGGGCAGGCCGTGACGCTTCGCTGAGTCGGTCGGCTGCGCCGACTGCCCTGCGGTGCTCGCGTCCAGGGCCCTGGACACTCCGCTCCTCGGCACGTCAGAGGCGCGCCGCAGCCTGCCCGGCGCCGGCTTTGCGGGAACGCTCGTGATGTTCGACAAGAACGCTCCGCGCCGCCCTCGCGCCAGGCGGCACCCGGCGGGGGCGAGTTCTGCGGCACGACCCCGAGGCGAGTACCGCAGCGAACTCGCTGCGCAGCGGCGACCGCCGCAGCATGAGCCCCTGGCGGGTGCCGCCTGGCGCGACGCGCGCCGACTTCGGCAAGCGCGGCGTTTCGCGATCAGCCGACGAGTGGCGATGAGAGCACATTTCCGAATGCGACCTGGTATCAGGCGTCGGCCTTGATCTGCAAGGCGGCGAGCGTGTAGCCGCCCGCCGCGCCGTCGATGAAGTGCACGTGGTCGCTGCGCGAGGGCAGCGGCGCGATGCACGTCATCAGCGCCGCATCCTCGCGGTGCGTGCCGTAGCGCGCGACGCCCTGCGCCCTGGCCTGCGCGAGCAGCGCTTCGATCCGATCGGCCTGCGCCAGCGTGCAGTCGAGCGTCATGCGCAGGCCGTCGTCGTAGCCGCGGAAGTCGGCGTTGGCGACGAGTTCGCGCCGGTAGCGCGCGGGGTCGAAACTGCCGGCTTTCCATCCGGTCCACAACAGCACCGTGCCGAACAAGGTCTCGGCGGCGAGCTTGACCCGCAGCCAGATCGCCCACTCGCCGGGCCGGCGCCGCACCCGGGCCAGCAGGCCGAGCCCGGTCGGCGGCCAGCGCAGCGGCGGCCCGCCCTCGGGCAGCGGGCAGCGCGCCTGCGAGGCATCGGCGAGCAGTGCGTTCAGACGCTTCACGAGATCGGTGAAGGCCGGCGCGTCGAAACGACCGCGCGGTACGAGGATCACGGTGAGGATGGTGCCGAGCGAACTCGGCACCTGCTCCCAGTTGCACGACAGCCCGGTCAGGTCCGGCTGCGCATCGGCCCCGGCCGGGGCAAGCACGAAGCGGCCGGCCTTGATCTGGCCGTCCGCCCAGCGCAGACCGCCGCCGGCGAAGAGCGCGTAGCGCACGTCGGGCGATGCCGCGTAGCGCGCCAGAAGCACGTCGAGCCCCGCCGCGCGGATCGCGGCGATCGGCACCATGCCGCAGCGCATCGGCAGTTCGAGTTCGTGCGTGGCCCAGGCCGCGACGGCGGCGAGCGCCGCGGCGGCCGGTTCGGCCAGCCGCGCCGGCACCGCGAAGCTCGCGCCGTCGCCGCCGAAGACATAGGCAACCTGTTCGCCCGCGAGCGCATTCGTCACCCCGGCGATGACGGCCGCACCGGCGAGGTTGACCGCCTTCGCGCGGCCCGCGGCCTTGGCCTGGGTCGACTTCACGATATCGGCATTGCCGATCACCCAGCCATCCGGCAGCGGCCGGTAGCGCGCCGGGTCGGCCACCTGGTCGAAGGCGTCGAATACGGGTACCGACGCGTAGAACGCCGCGTCGGAGTCCTGGGCGCTGGCTGCGGCGGGGGCGGACATGACGAGTGCTGCGGCTTGCGCCGCGAATCATCACACGCCGTGCGGCGATCCGACAAGCGCGCCGGCAACCGGTGGCTGTCGCACAGGCGATTGCCCGATCGCGCGCCGGGCGTCACCATCGGGGACCGCACATCATGGCACCGGCCGGCATGGATTTCGATTTCTCCCCGGACAAGCTCGCGCTCCAGCAGCGCGTGCGCGACTTCATGCAGCGCCTCGTGCTGCCGTCCAACCGCGACTGGCACCGCTTCGCCGACGAGGGTATCTATCCGCTCGACGTCATCGACCCGATCGCGGCGCAGGCGAAGGCCGCCGGCCTGTGGAATCTCTTCCTGCCTGCGCTGCGCGACGACGAGCCGGGTACGCGGCTCTCGAACCTCGACTACGCGCCGCTGGCCGAGATCATGGGGCGCATTCCGTGGGCGTCCGAGGTCTTCAACTGCAGCGCGCCCGATACCGGCAATATCGAACTGCTGCACCGGTTCGCGACGCCGGCGCAGTCGGCGCGCTGGCTGCGCCCGCTGCTCGAAGGCGAGATCCGGTCGTGCTTCGCGATGTCGGAGCCCGACGTTGCATCGAGCGACGCGACGAATCTGCAGACGCGCATCGCGCGCGATGGTGACACCTACATCGTCAACGGCCGCAAGTGGTTCATCACCGGTGCCGCGCATCCGCGCTGCGAGCTCGCGATCGTGATGGGCATCGGCGGCGAGGCGTCTGCCGATGCCCATCATCGACACTCGATGCTGCTCGTCCCGATGGATTCGCCAGGGCTCGAGGTGGTGCGCAATATCCCGGTCGTCCAGCATCGCGCGGTCGAGGGGCATTGCGAGATCGTCTTTCGCAACGTGCGGGTGCCGATAGCGAACCTGCTCGGCGAGGAGGGGGCGGGATTTGCGATGGCGCAGGCGCGCCTCGGGCCGGGCCGTGTGCACCACTGCATGCGCAGCATCGGCCAGTGCGAACTGGCGCTCGAACTGCTGTGCGATCGCGCGCTCGAACGCAAGGCTTTCGGCGCCGCGCTTTCGGGCTTTGCGAACCTGCGCGAGTGGATCGCCGAAAGCCGCATCGAGATCGACCAGGCGCGGCTGCTCGTGCTGCACGCCGCGTGGCGCATGGATCGCGATGGCAATGCCGCCGCGCGCACCGAGGTCTCGGCAATCAAGGTCGTCGCCGCCCGGCTGCAGACGCGCGTGCTCGATCGCGCGATGCAGGTCTTCGGCGCGATGGGCCTTTCCAGCGACACGCCGCTTGCCTATCTGTGGACCTGGGGCCGGGCGATGCGGCTGCTCGATGGACCCGACGAGGTGCACCTGGGCGTCGTCGCGCGGCGTGAACTCGCGCGCGCCCGCGAGCGGCGCGGCGTGACGGCCGACTACCTCGTGCCGCCGCGGCGCGGGTAGCCGTTCAGCCCGAATGCCGCGCGCGCCAGAACCCGGCGTGCAGCGCGGCGATCTCGGCCTCGACCTCGGCCACCGGCCCGATCACCCGCACCGCCCTCTGGCCGCGCGCGAAGACCTCGCGGCACGGCAGGCTCATGGTCGGGTTCTCGGCGTGGTTGCCGGTGAGTTCGAGCAGGCGTTCCTCGGTCATGCCGTAGACGACGCGGCCGATGTGCGCCCAGTACTGCGTCGCGGCGCACATGCAGCACGGCTCGACGGTCGTGACGAGCGTGCACTGCCACAGATACTCGGGCGCGAAATTCTGCGCCGCGCTGCGCGCGAGCACGCTCTCGGCATGGTTGACGCTGTCGACATTGCCCTGCTCGGCGAGCACCGTCTCGTGGTCGGGCGCGACGAGGATGGCGCCGAACGGGTGGCGGCCGAGCGACAGCGCGCGCTCGGCGACGGCGTTCGCCCGCCGCAGCAGGCGAACGATCTGCTGCGCGCCCGGATCGTCCGGGTTCGGCTTCATTCGGACCCCGACCCGCGATGCGCCCACGCGGTGGTGCGCTTCTCGACCGCGGCGAAAAGCTCGTACATCGCCATCGCCATCACGCCGACGACGACCAGCCCCGAAAACGCAAGCCCCATCTGCATCGACGAGCCGGCCGAGATGAGCAGGTAGCCGATGCCCTCGTTGCTCGCCGTCATCTCCGACACCGTGGTGCCGACGAAGGCGAGCGTGATCGCGACCTTGAGCGACGCGAAGAAGTAGGGCATAGACCGCGGCAGCCCGACCTTGACGAGCACGTCCCAGCGCCGCGCGCCGAGCACGCGCAGCACGTCCTCGAGCTCGGGCTCGAGCGTCGCGAGGCCGGTCGCGATATTGACCATGATCGGGAAGAACGAGATCAGGAACGCGGTCAGGATCGCCGGCCCGGCGCCGATGCCGAACCAGACGACGAGGATAGGCACGAAGGCCGCCTTGGGCAGCGCGTTGAAGCCCGTCATCAGTGGATACATCGCGGCATAGGCGAGGCGCGAACTGCCCATCAGGAAGCCGAGCAGCACGCCGACCGCGATCGCGAGCGCGAAGCCGACCATCGTCACCCAGAAGGTGCGCCAGGCGTGGCCGAGGATCGTCGTGCGGTGCTCCCAGGTCTGCTCGACGATGCGCCACGGGCTGGGGAAGATGAACTCGCTGACTTCGAATCCGCTGCACACCGCCTGCCACAGCACGATCGTCACGACGAGCAGGACGAGCGGCGACCAGCGCTCGATCGCCGAGCGGCTCATTGCGCCGCTCCCGCCGGCCGGCGCAGCGCGCCGATGTGGCCGCGCAGTTCGTGCACGATATCGGTGAACGCCGCGCTGTAGGTGATCTCGAGATCGCGCGGCCGCGGCAGGTCGATCTCGCGGCGCACGACGATGCGCCCCGGCCCGCGGCTCATCACGTAGACCGTATCGGCGAGGAAGACGCTCTCGCGCAGGTCGTGCGTGACGAGGATGACGTTGAAGCGCTGCGCGGCGTGCAGGTCGCGCAGCGTGCACCACAGCTCCTCGCGCGTGAAGGCATCGAGCGCGCCGAAGGGCTCGTCCAGCAGCAGCATCTTCGGCTCGTGGATCAGCGCGCGGCAGATCGACGCGCGCTGCTGCATGCCGCCCGAGAGCTGCCACGGGAACTTGTCCTCGTAGCCGGCGAGGCCGACGGTGGCGAGCAGCCGCGCCGCGCGGTCGCGGAACTCGCCGCGCCGGCTCTTGCCCTGCGAGCGGTACGGTTCGACGATCTCGAGCGGCAGCAGCACGTTGTCGAGCGTCGTGCGCCACGGCAGCAGCGACGGCGCCTGGAACGCCATGCCGCTGATCTTGAGCGGCCCCGTCACCGGCGCGCCGGCGATGCGTATCGCACCGCGGCTCGGCATCCTGAGCCCGGTCGTGAGCTTCATGAAGGTCGACTTGCCGCAGCCCGACGGGCCGACGATGGCAATGAAGGCGCCCTCGTCGGCCTGCAGCGAGATATCCTCGACGGCGAACTGCCCGCGCGCGAGCAGCTCGTCGCTGTAGGCGAGCCAGACGCTTTCGAAGTCGACGAACGGCGCCGTCACCGCGGCGTCACTTCTTGCCCGCGACGGCGAAGATGTCGCGCTCGGCGGCGCTCGGCAGCAAAGTGCCGTTCCAGACTCGCTCGGCGTTGACGCGCTCCTTGGTCGCGAAGGCGTCGGAGACCTGGCTCGCCATCAGCGTCAGGCGCGGCCCCATCACGTTGCCGAAGCCCTCGGCACGCGCGTCGGCGGTGAGCACGGTCGCCTCCAGGCACAGGTTCA
>JACSRM010000242.1 GCA_014879745.1 Burkholderiaceae bacterium
GGCGTCGCGCGCCGTGCCGAGCGTCGCGACGACCATCGCCTGCGTCTCGCCGCGCGTGAACAGCGCCGAACCGTGCGCGCGCGGCAGCACGCTGTTGCGGATCTCGATCTGGCGCACGGTGCGCGTGTCGCGGCCGTCGATGCGCGGCTCGCCCGACAGGATCTGGCTGCGAACGATGCGCGCCTCGATGTCGAACAGCAGCGTCTCGAGCTTGACTTCGTCGAACTCGGCGCCCTCGGCCTTCAGCGCGTCCTTCGCCGCCGCATAGGCGGCACGGCACGCCTGCGTGCGCGCCTGCTTGGAGCGGATCTGGTAGGCGGCGCGGAGCTTCTCCTCGGCCAGCGCGTTGACCTTGGCGATGAACGCCTCGTCCTTCGCCGGCGGCTGCCAGTCCCAGGCCGGCTTGCCGGCGTCGCGAACGAGGTCGTTGATCGCTGCGATCGCGACCTTGCCCTGCTCGTGGCCGAAGACGACGGCGCCGAGCATGACCTCCTCGGACAACTGGTCGGCTTCCGATTCGACCATCAGCACGGCCGCCTCGGTGCCGGCGACGACGAGGTCGAGCTTGGAGTCCAGCAGCTGCGTCTTGCCCGGGTTCAGCACGTACTCGCCGTTGACATAGCCGACGCGCGCGGCGCCGATCGGGCCGTTGAACGGGATGCCGGAGATCGCCAGCGCCGCACTCGCGCCGATCATCGCCGGGATGTCGGCCGACACCTCGGGGTTGAGCGACATCACGTGGACGATGATCTGCACCTCGTTGTAGAAGCCGTCCGGAAAGAGCGGGCGCAGCGGCCGGTCGATCAGGCGGCAGGTCAGGATTTCGAGCTCGCTCGGGCGGCCCTCACGCTTGAAGAAGCTGCCCGGGATCTTGCCGGCGGCATACGTCTTCTCGGTGTAGTCGACGGTGAGCGGGAAGAAGTCCTGCCCCGGCTTCGCGTTCTTCGCGCCGACGACGGTCGCAAGCACGACCGTGTCTTCGATACTGACGAGCACCGCGCCCGACGCCTGGCGTGCGATCTCGCCGGTCTCCAGCACGACCTTGTGCGGGCC
The DNA here is from genome assembly GCA_014879745.1 of Burkholderiaceae bacterium. Classification (GTDB taxonomy): domain Bacteria; phylum Pseudomonadota; class Gammaproteobacteria; order Burkholderiales; family Burkholderiaceae_C; genus CAIKUF01. Next base: position 1,054 of record JACSRM010000242.1, read on the forward strand.
CCACTGGAAGGTCTTGGTGATCTTGTTGAACATGCTCATGAACTGTCTCCATTCGTTTGGGCGCTAGAGAAATGCGGCAGCGCCCGTCGCCTGGAGCCGAGATCGCCGTGGCAACAATGCCATTCCAGCGAGCTTCGCCGCACCGTGGGGTGTCGAGCGAAGCACGTTGGAATGACACAGCAGTTGCCCGGTGGGCTCGCCTCCGACCCACGCGAAGAGCCTGTGCTGGGCCATCCAGACAGGCTCGTTCGCGTCGCCTTCGCCTACTTGCGAAGGCCGAGTTTCTGGATCAGCGCCGTGTAGCGATCGGCGCTGCGATCCTTGAGGTAGGCCAGCAAGCGCTTGCGGCGGTTGACCATCTTCAACAGGCCGCGGCGGCCGTGATGGTCCTTGCTGTGGGTCTTGAAGTGCGGCATCAGTTCGTTGATGCGGGCGGTGAGGATCGCCACTTGCACTTCGGGGGAGCCGGTATCGTTCGCGCTGCGCGCGTTGTCCTTGACGATCTCGGCCTTGTTCAGGCTGGCATTCGACATGTATGTTTCCTGTGTGCGGCCCTGCGTTCGCCGTTGCGGCATCACGCGCTGGCCATGGACTTGCGGTCGCAGGAGAAACCGTCCCGCGCCGTGCTGGCGCCTGCGCCCTCGAACCCGAGGGATGCAAAGCCGCTCGATTATAGCGGCAGCGCCTGGCGCAGCCGATCGATCCCCTGCACCAGCCGCTGCGGCTCGCGCGAAGCGAAGCACCAGCGCAGCCAGCCCTCGCCGGCGGCGCCGAAGGCGATGCCCGGGGCGAGGCCCAGGCCGTGATCGACGACGAGGCGCTTGGCCAGCGCAAGCGAATCGTCCTCGCCTTCGACCCGGAAGAAGGCATACATGCCGCCTTGCGGCGTCGCGGTCGTGATGCCCGGCAGCGCCGACAGGAGCGGCAGCAAGGTATCGCGGCCGAGCTTCAGCCGACCGACCAGCCCCGGCACGAAACTGCCGGCCTGGGCCAGCGCGGCGAGCCCGGCGCGCTGGACGAAGACCGGCGCGCACGAGGTATTGAACTCGATCAGCTTGCCGACCGCCTCGATCATCCGCGGCGGCACGACGAGCCAGCCCAGGCGCCAGCCGGTCATCAGGAAGCTCTTCGAGAAGCTGTGCGCGACGACGAGCCGGTCGTCAGCGTCGGCGATGTCGAGGAAGCTCGGCGCGGCCGACCCTTCACCGAACCAGATCCGCTCGTAGACCTCGTCGGCGACGATCCAGGTGCCGGTGCGCCGGCAGTGGGCGAGGATCGCCTCCTGCTCGGCGCGGGTCAGCGTCCAGCCGGTCGGGTTGTTCGGCGCATTGACGAGCAGGACCCGCGTGCGCTGCGTGACGGTGGCGAGCAGCGCGTCGAGGTCGAGCGTCCAGACGCCCGCCTTCACGTTCAGCCCGAACGGCCGCACCTCTGCGCCGAGGATCGCCGGCTGTGCCGGCAGATTCGGCCACACCGGCTCGACGACGACAACCTCGTCGTCCGCGCCGGCAAGCGCCTGCATCGCGATCATCAGCGCGTTCACGCCGGACGATGTGACGGCGATGCGATCGGCCGCGACTTCGCGGTGCAGGCCGGACGCATAGGCGGCGATCGCCGCCCGCAACTCCGGCAGCCCGAGATTGTGCGAATAGAAGGTCTCGCCGCGGGCGAGCGAATCGACCGCCGCGTCGCGGATGAAATGCGGCGTCGCCTCGTCGCTTTCGCCGAACCAGAATGCGAGCACGTCGGCGCGGCCGATGCCGGCGTTGGCGACCTCGCGAATCCGCGACCCCGGAAGCTGCTCTATGGCTGCACGCATGGTTCCACGCCGGCTCGGGCGCCTCTTGAAAACAGTCTTCGCCGCTCCACCTTCGGCCGCATGGGTTGCTGCAGGGCGCCGCGACCCGATGATTGTAGGAGTCGGACATGTTCGTCTTTACCGCTACCCCCGCCATGCAACGCCGCGCCTTGCGCGCCGCCGGCGACCCGCGCGTCCTGGCGGCCGCCTGCCATCGTGCAGCCGCGGCCGCGCCGCGCAACGGGCGTGTTCGCGTGCCGTCGCTCGATATCGTCGAAGCCGGCGACAGCTATACCGCGACCCTCGACATGCCGGGTATCGCGAAGGAGCAGTTCAGCATCTCGATCGAAGGCCGGCGCGTCGATATCTCGACCCAGACCGCGCCGCAGGGCGATGCCGCGGCGAACGTGCGCGCTGCGCCACGCTATGCGCGCAGCTTCGTCCTGCCGGCCGAACTGGAGGCCGGCGCCGCGCAGGCGAGCCTGGCCAACGGCGTGCTGACCTTGACGCTGCCCAAGCGCGCCGCGATCCGCGCCGCGACCGTCACGGTGCAGTGACGCCCGGCAGCGCGCCGCTGGCCGAAGCCAGCGGCCAGCGCGGCCGCACGTCGAAGCCGTAGTCGGTGCGCAGCTCGGCGATACCGCGCTGCAGCCGCATCGCCGCGGCGAGCGCGATCATCGCGCCGTTGTCGGTGCACAGCTCGAACTCGGGGTAGTGAACGCGCGCGCCGCGCTCGGCGCAGCGCAGATTCAGCTGCTCGCGCAGCCTTGCATTGGCGCCGACGCCGCCGGCGACGACGAGGCGATCGAGCCCGGTCGCCTCGAGCGCCACGATCGATTTGTGCACCAGCACGTCGACGATCGCCTGCTGCGTCGAAGCCGCCAGATCGGCCTTGACCTGTTCGCCGGGGTCATCGCCGCACTTGCGCAGCTGGATCATGACGGCCGTCTTCAGCCCGGCGAACGAGAAGTCGAGGTTCGCGCTGTGCAGCAGCGGCCGCGGCAGCTTGAAGGCATCGCGCCGGCCGCCTTCGGCGAGCCTGGCGAGCAGCGGCCCGCCCGGGTAGGCAAGTCCCATCATCTTGGCCGCCTTGTCGAACGCCTCGCCGGCGGCATCGTCGATCGTCTCGCCCAGCAGTTCGTAGCGGCCGACATCGTCGACCCGCATCAGCTGCGTGTGGCCGCCCGATACGAGCAGCGCGACAAAGGCGAACGCCGGCGGATCGCGCGACAGGAACGGCGACAGCAGATGTCCCTCGAGGTGATGGATGCCGAGCACCGGCCTGGCGAGCGCCGCGCCGAGCGCGCAGGCGAAGCCGGCACCGACGAGCAGCGCGCCGGCCAGCCCCGGCCCGCGCGTATAGGCGACGACGTCGATCGCGTCCAGCCCGAGGCCGGCATCGGCGAGCGCCGTGCGCGCCAGCGGCAGCAGGCGGCGGATGTGGTCGCGCGACGCAAGCTCGGGCACCACGCCGCCGTAGGCCCGGTGCAGATCGATCTGGCTGTGCAGCGCCTGCGCGAGCAGCACCGGCACGGCGTCGCCCTGCGTCCGCACGAGCGCGACGCCGGTCTCGTCGCACGAGGTCTCGATGCCGAGCACGATCATGATTTGCCGGTCCCGAGGTCGAGCGCGTTGGGTGCGCGCGCTGCGCGCCGCCGCCACCAGCGCCACAGCAGCAAGGGCAGGCCGACGACGGTCACGAGCGCCCAGGCGAGCGTCGCCCAGTCGGCCGGCGTCCAGCGCGGCGGCAGCAGGTCGGGATCGCGCAGCGCATCCGGAAACGGCCGCGGCGGCACCGGAACGATCTGCATCAGGGCCGGGTCGTTCGGCACCAGGGTGCGGTACTCCCAGACCGTGACCGCGGGCGCATCGCCCCAGGCGCGGCTGGACGGAAACTGCGGGAAGCGCAGGAAGGCGAGCGCCGACACGTCGATCGCGAGCATGGAAGCCAGGTCGCCTTCGGGCTGCCGCGCGCCCGTGACGAGCGCGAGCAGGCTCGCGTAGGCCTCTTCGAGCGCGGCGGCCGGCAGCAGGCGTGTCTGGTCGGTTCGCAGATAGTCGAAGGCAAGCTTGGCCTTGCCGATCGAGCGATCCTTGATCGCGACGAACGGGAAGCCGAGCCAGGCGAGGATGCGGCTGCTCGGCCCGCGCGCCGGCACGTTCCAGCCGAGCGCGCGCAGCGTATCGACGCTGATCGACGCGCAATTCTGGTTCGGGTGGTAGTAGACGAGCTGGTGGCGGTAGAACTGCTGGTAGACGCGGTTCAGCGCCGATTGCGCGAGCACCGCGGCGCGTTCGTCGTCGAGCACCGCGACGAGCATCGCGGTCGGCCGGTACCAGGCCTGGCCGGCGTTCAGATCGGCGAGATAGTTGTCCAGCGGCACCGGCGCGGCGATGATGCCCTTCTCGCTCTCGACATCGAGCGAGTAGAAGTTGTTGACGAGCCAGTCGCCGATCGCGCCGTCGGCCTGCACGCGGCCGGTGACGATCGCGAAGTGACCGCCGTGCGCCTCGTCGTCGTCGCCCTGCGCGCCGTTGACCATCAGCCCGAGCACCGGCTTGCCGGCCCACGCCGCGCTCGATCCGGCGCGCCGCCAGATCGTCGATGCCGCATAGGGGCTTTGGGCGCCGCCCCGCGGCATCTCGCGCATCAGGCCGCGCATTGCCTGCGCCGCATCGCCTGCGGCCATCGCGCGCGCGGGCGCCGCGTCCGGGCCGAGGCTGAAATCCTGCGGCCAGATCGATCGCGCCACGAAGCCCTGCGGCGTGAGTGTGCCGCGCAACGTCAGGTCGTGCGGCGCGAAGAATGCGCTCGACGACGCATCGGCGTAGGAGCGATTGAGCTTGATTTTTTCGACATAGCGCAATGCCAGCGCGCCGTCGGCCGTGAGCAAGTGCCGGCCGTCCGAGTCCAGCCGCGCCTTGCGCACCACCTGCGGCGCAGCGACCCAGACCAGCGGCGGATAGTCGATCGGCGTGCCGGCGCGCCGTGCGGCGGCCCAGTGCGCGACGTCGTCGAAGGCGTGCACGCCGGACTCGAAGCCCGCCAGCGGCAGGCCGGCGTGCGGCACGGCGATCGTTTCGTCGCGGAAGTACCAGGCCGCCTGGCGCGAAGCCGGCGCCGCGCCCTTGCCCTTGACGTCGAGCGCGAACGCCTGCGCGTCGTACAGGCCGAGCGCACCGCCGGCATTCGCCGCGGCGACCGAAGCGCCGCCGCCCGCAGACTGCGCGGTGGCCGATGCCAACATTGCTGCGGCGATCATCGTTCCGGTGCTTCGAATCCAGCGCGACATGGCGGTCGAATGATCGCAGAGTGCGCCGCACCCACAGTGTTGCCGGCGCCGGCCCGGATCAGGGCCGCTTCACCCGGACCGGTCGAATCCTAGACGCGGAACGACTCGCCGCAGCCGCAACGGTCCTTCTCCTGCGGATTGTTGAACTTGAAGGTCTCGTTCAGTCCATCGCGGACGTAGTCGAGTTCGGTGCCGTCCAGAAACGGCAGGCTCTTCGGGTCGACGAAGAGCTTCACGCCGTGTTCCTCGAAGACGACATCGCCGGGTGCCTGTTGGTCGGCATATTCGAGCTTGTAGGCCATGCCCGAGCATCCGGCGTTCCTGACGCCCAGACGCACGCCGGCGCCCTGGCCGCGGTTGGCGATGAAGCGCGCGACGTGGCGCGCCGCGGCGGGTGTAAGAGTGACTGACATGGCTTGTCGGGCTCCCTGATATCCAGATTCGTTGCTTGATGTCGATTGTCCGACTTGTCGATCCTTGCTGCAGGCCACCGCTTCGGATCGTGCCGGCGCGTCCCTTGCAGCGCTCAGTGAACGGCCCCCTGCACCGGCGCCGGTCGCGGCTCGTCGGCCCAGGAGCCGTCGCGGTGCCCGCTCGCCCGCCGGCGCAGCGCGCCGACCCGTTCGGCGATCGCCGCGATCGCGAAGTCGATCTCCGGCGGCGTCGTGAAGCGCCCGAGCGTGATGCGCAGCGACGCCTGCGCGAGCGCGTCGCTGCGGCCGAGCGCACGCAGCACGTGGCTCGGCTCGCGGCGCGCCGAGTTGCACGCCGAACCGGACGACAGGGCAAGGCCGTCGAGACCGTCGATCAGCGCCTCGCCGCCGACGCCGGCGAACGAGACATTCACGTTGTGCGGCACGCGCCGCGCCAGATCGCCATTCACGACGATCCGGCCGATATCGCGCAAGCCCCGCAGCAGGCGTTCCTGCAGGCCGCGCAGGCGCTCGTTCTCGGCGGCCATCTCTTCGCCCGCGATCCGCAAGGCCTCGCCCATGCCGACGATCTGGTGCGTCGCAAGCGTCCCGGAACGGATGCCGCGCTCGTGGCCTCCGCCGTGGATCTGCGCCTCGAGGCGCACGCGCGGCTTGCGCCGCACGTAGAGGGCGCCGATTCCCTTCGGCCCATACGTCTTGTGCGCCGTCAGACTCATCAGGTCGACCGCCAGACTCCGCAGATCGATCGCGATCTTGCCCGTCGCCTGCGCCGCATCGACGTGAAACAGGATGCCGCGCTCGCGGCAGATCGCGCCGATGGCGGCGATATCCTGAACCACGCCGATCTCGTTGTTGACGGCCATCGTCGAGGCCAGGATGGTGTCGCGGCGCAGCGCGGCGCGCAACGCGTCGAGGTCGACCAGACCGTCCTCGCGCACGTCGAGCGTCGTCACCTCGAAACCCTCGCGCCCGAGTTCGCGCAGGGTATCGAGCACCGCCTTGTGCTCGGTCCCGAGGGTGACGAGATGCCTGCCGCGCGCCGCGTTGGCACGCGCCGCGCCCTTCAGCGCGAGATTGTTCGATTCGGTCGCGCCCGAGGTCCAGACGATCTCGGCCGGGTCGGCGCCGATCAGGCCGGCCACCTGCGCCCGGCTCTGCTCGACGATCTGCTCGGCTTCCCAGCCCCAGGCGTGGCCGTGCGACGCCGGGTTGCCGAAGCGCTCGCCCAGCCACGGCAGCATCGCCTCGACGACGCGCGGATCGACCGGCGTCGTCGCCGCATAGTCCAGATAGATCGGGCGCTGTGCAGTCACGCTTTCCTCGCTGCGAAACGGGCCCATGCCGGCCCGGCCGGCGCCTGCGCCGATCGGCTACTTCGCCATTGCGGTGCCGAGCGCAAAGACCGAATTCGGCGCCGTGATCTTGATCGGCTTGACGACCGGCTGCGACGAGATCGCGCGCTTGACCGGCTGCTCCTGCACCGACACGCCCTTGGCAAGCTGCTCGTCGACGAGCTTGCGCAGCGAGATCGAGTCGAGGTATTCGATCATCTTCGTATTCAGGCTCGTCCACAGGTCGTGCGTCATGCAGCGGCCGGTATCCTCGCCCATGCAGTTCTCGCGCCCCTGGCAGCTCGTCGCGTCCAGCGGCTCGTCGACCGCGACGATGATGTCGGCGACCGTGATATCGGCCGCCTTGCGCGCCAGCGAATAGCCGCCGCCCGGGCCGCGCGTGCTCGCCACGAGTTCGTGCCGGCGCAGCTTGCCGAACAGCTGTTCGAGATAGGACAGCGAAATCTGCTGGCGCGCGCTGATCGCCGCCAGTGCCACCGGCCCGGTGTTCTCGCGCAGTGCCAGATCGATCATCGCGGTCACGGCGAAACGCCCCTTGGTGGTCAAACGCATGGAAGACTCCTTTGTTCACGCCGACATCCGGACGCAGAGTGCGGCGAAGCGCCGCATGGGAGTAAACGCCGATACCTCAGTAATGGCATTTACCCGACTGATTTGCTCGATTATAGCCTATTCCGAGTTTTTTGCTCAGGTTTTTGACTGCACGCCGTCAGCCCGATGCGGGCCCGCACCGATAGACCCCGGCGCGCTCGAAGCGTTCGCGATCGCCGGCAGGCCGGCGCGAAACCGCAAGCCGCGCCGCTACAGTGCGGCTAGCCCGCTGCGAACGACCCCGTGCAAGCCGCCACCATCAACCGTACCGCCGAACGCGAGTGGAAGCTCGCCGGAAGCTGGACGGTGCGCGGACTCGGCGAGCTTGCGCAGACGCTCGACTCCGAGCCTTGCGAGAGCGGCGAAATCGTGCTCGACGGAAGCAGCCTCGAGGCGATCGACACCGCCGGCGTCTGGGTCCTGCAGCACTGGCTGAACCAGCATGCCGCCCAGGCGACGCGGAGCGGCTGGCCGGAGAAGCTCGACAAGCTGATGGCGCAGGTCGCGGCGCACCCGCAGGTCGAGGTGGTGCAGCCGGCGCGGCGCGCGCCGCTCGAGCGCGCCGGGCGCCGCGCCGCGGCGGCGTGGCAGCAGACGCTCGGCATGCTGCGCTTCATCGGCGAGATCGCGCTCGTCGCGCTGCGCCTGGTGGCGCACCCGCGGCGCTTTCGCTGGCGCACGATGCTGCACAACGTGCAGATCGGCGGCTTCGATGCGCTGCCGATCATCGGCCTCACCTCGTTCCTGCTCGGCATCGTCGTCGCTTACCAGGGGGCCGATCAGCTGCAGCACTACGGCGCGAATATCCTCGTCGTCGAGCTCGTGGGCTATTCGATGCTGCGCGAGTTCGCGCCGCTCATCTCGGCGATCATCATCGCCGGCCGCTCGGGTTCGGCCTACGCGGCGCAGATCGGCACCATGCTCGTCACCGAGGAGGTGGATGCGATGCGCACGCTCGGCATCGACCCGATCGAGCTGCTCGTGCTGCCCAAGATCGTCGCGCTCGCGATCGCGCTGCCGCTCCTGACGGTATTCGCCGACGTGACCGGCGTGCTCGGCGGCATGATCATGGCGAGCGCGCAGCTCGGCGTCGGTTTCCCCGAGTTTCTCGATCGCTTCGGGCGCGAGCTGCGTGGCGCGTCGCTCCTGATCGGCATCGGCAAGGCGTGGGTGTTCGCGATCATCATCGCCGTCATCGGCTGCTTCCAGGGCTTTCGCACCCGCGGCAGCGCCGACAGCGTCGGCCGCCAGACGACGCTCGCCGTCGTGCAGTCGATCTTCATCGTGATCGTCGCCGACGCCTTGTTCTCGATCGCGTTCAGCGCGCTCGGACTCTGAGCATGGACGGCGACGCGAACGAGGTGGTGATCCGGATGCGCGGCATCGCGACGCGCTTCGGCAGCCACGTCGTGCACGAAGGGCTCGACCTCGACGTACGGCGCGGCGAGGTGCTCGCGATCGTCGGTGGCAGCGGGTCGGGCAAGTCGGTGCTGATGCGCGAGATGATCATGCTGCAGAAGCCGAGCGCCGGCTCGGTGCGGGTCTTCGACGTCGATGTCGCCTCGCTCGACGACGAGGCGGCGCTCGCGCTGCGCCGGCGCTGGGGCGTGATGTTCCAGCGCGGCGGCCTCTTCAGCGCGCTCACCGTGCGCGAGAACGTCGGCCTGCCGCTGCGCGAGTACAGCGAGCTCGACGATGCGCTGATCGACGCCATCGCCGAGTGGAAGCTCTCGCTCACCGGGCTGGCGCCGGATGCGGGACTGAAATTCCCGGGCGAACTCAGCGGCGGCATGTTGAAGCGCGCCTCGCTCGCGCGCGCGATCGCGCTCGATCCGGAGCTGCTGTTCCTGGACGAGCCGACTTCCGGCCTCGACCCGGCGAGCTCGGCCGGCGTCGACGACCTGATCCGCAGGATGCACACGCTCTACGGGCTCACGATCGTCGTCATCACGCACGATCTGGACCTGATGTGGCAGGTCTGCGACCGCGTCGCCGTGCTCGGCGAAGGGCGCGTGCTCGGCGTCGGCACGATGCAGGAGCTGTCGCATCTCGATCACCCGATCGTGCGCGGATACTTCGACGATCCGCGCGCGCGCAATGCCCGCGCGCGGGCCGAGGGCTGAATGACGGCCCCGAGCTCGCTGCGCTCGCGCCCCGCAAGGGGAGTTCGGCCACCTTGGGGCGGCCCAGCGGCGGCCTAAACTGGGGACGACATGGAAGACAAGGTGAACTACGCGCTGGTCGGCGTCTTCGTGCTGGCCCTCGGCGCGGCGCTGATCGCCGGCGTGCTGTGGCTTGCCGCCGGCATCGGCGGCAAGCGGCAGTACGACCCGTACCAGGCGATCTTCAACGAGTCGGTCGCCGGCCTGAGCCTGAACGCGCCGGTGAAGTTTCTCGGTGTCGACGTCGGCAGGGTGCGCGAGATCGCGCTCGACCCGGGACATCCGCAGCAGGTGCGTCTGCTGCTCGATATCGAGCGCGATACCCCGGTCAAGGAAGATACGTTCGCGGTGCTCAAGTCGCAGGGGCTGACCGGCATCGCCTACGTCGAGCTCGACGGCGGCAGCACCGACTCGCCGCCGCTCGTCGCGAAGGCCGGCGGGTCGATTCCGACGATCGCGACCAAGCCATCGCTGACCGCCCGGCTCGAGGCCGACGTCGCGACCGTCCTCGCGAGCCTGAACCGCACGTCGGCCGCGATCACCGAGACACTCAATTCGGAGAACCGCGACGCGCTGCGCCGCACGCTGGCCGACACCGAGGCGCTGATGCATACGCTGGCGGCGCAGCAGGCGGCGATCAGCGCCGGCATCGCGAACACGTCGCGCGCGGCGCGCAATGTGGCGCAGGCGAGCGAGAAGCTCGGCCCGGCGATCGAGCGCATCGCGCAAGGCGCGGCGGCGGTCGAGAAGATGGCCGACCAGCTCGCGCGCACCGGCGCCGACGCGAGCGTTGCCGTGAATGCCGCGGCGAGCGGCGTGCGCCGCATCGACGCCGAGACGCTGCCCGAGCTCGACCGGCTGCTGGCCGAGCTGAACGCGCTCGCGCTCTCGCTGCGCCGCCTGAGCGAGCAGACCGAGCGCAATCCGTCGAGCCTGCTGCTGGGTGCGCCGACGCTGCCCCCGGGACCGGGAGAAAAGGCCAGACCATGACGATCCATGCCCCGTGGACGCGGCGCACCGCGCTCGCGACGATTCTGCGCAACCCGGCCCTCGCCGTACTCGTCGTCGCACTCGTCGCCGCGCTCGGCGGCTGCACGTCATCGCTGCTGCCCAAGCCCGCCGAGCAACCGGCGCTCTACGCGCTGAACGACGCCGCGCCGGGCACGCCCGCGGCGCCCGGCGCAGCCGCACCGCGCGACGCCGCATCGTCCAAGCCGACGCTGCTCGTCAACCCGCCGCGCGCCGCCGCCGGCTTCGACACGCGCCACATCGTCTACCTGCGCGAGCCGCATCGCATCGAGTACTTCGCGTTCAGCCAGTGGGTCGACACGCCGGCGCAGATGCTCGCCCCGCTCATCGCCCGCGCGATCGAGCGCAGCGGCGCGTTCGACGCCGTCCTGCAGGCGCCGACCGCCGCCGCCGGCCAGCTGCGGCTCGATTCCGAGGTGATCCGCCTGCAACAGGATTTCGCGACGACGCCGAGCGAGGTGCGCTTCACGCTGCGCGCGGTGCTGCTCGACAGCCGCACGCGCCGCGTGATCGGGGTGCGCGAGTTCGACGCCCGCGTGCCGGCGCCGTCCGACGACGCAGCAGGCGGGGTCGCCGCCGCGAACGTCGCCGTGCAGCGTGTGCTCGCCGAGCTGGCCGCGTTCGCGGCGAAGGCGGCCACGGCGCCCTGACCCGTCGCGGGCCCCGCTCGCGCGCGGGCGCCGCGCGACGATCCCGACGCCGGGTCAGGCCCGATCTGGCGCATCCGGCACGATGTGGTCTCCGACGTTGGCGCCGAACGCCTGCTCGCGCAGAGCCGCGAGCTGGTCGCGCACCCGCGCCGCCTGCTCGAACTCGAGGTTGCGGGCAAAGTCGAGCATCTGCTTCTCCAACTGCTTGACGCGCCGCGCCAGCTCCTTCTCGCTCAGGCCCTCGAACTGCGCCGCGTCCTGCGCCGCCTTGAGGTCGTTCTTCGCGCCGTCCGGGTTGTAGACGCCGTCGATCAGGTCGCGCACGTCCTTGACGACGCTGCGCGGCGTGATGCCGTGCTCGGCGTTGAATGCGATCTGCCTCGCGCGGCGGCGTTCGGTCTCGCCGATCGCCGCCTGCATCGAGTCGGTGATGCGGTCGGCGTAGAGGATCGCCTTGCCGTTGAGGTTGCGCGCCGCGCGGCCGACGGTCTGGATCAGGCTGCGCGTCGAGCGCAGGAAGCCCTCCTTGTCGGCGTCGAGGATCGCGACGAGCGACACCTCGGGGATGTCCAGCCCCTCGCGCAGCAGATTGATGCCGACCAGCACGTCGAACGCGCCGAGCCGCAGGTCGCGGATGATCTCGACGCGCTCGACGGTGTCGACGTCGGAGTGCAGGTAACGCACCTTGACGCCGTTGTCGGCGAGGTAGTCGGTGAGCTGCTCGGCCATGCGCTTGGTCAGCGTCGTGATCAGCACCCGTTCGTGGGCCTGCACGCGGTCGCGGATCTCCTGCAGCACGTCGTCGACCTGATGGCCCGCAGGCCGCACCTCGACCGCCGGATCGACGAGGCCGGTCGGCCGCACGAGCTGCTCGACGACCTGGCTCGCGTGCTCGCGCTCGTAGTCGGCCGGCGTCGCCGAGACGAAGATCGCCTGGCGCATCTTGCGCTCGAACTCCTCGAACTTGAGCGGCCGGTTGTCGAGCGCGCTCGGCAGCCGGAAGCCGTAGTCGACGAGCGTCTGCTTGCGCGATCGGTCGCCGTTGTACATGCCGCCGAGCTGGCCGATCATGTTGTGGCTCTCGTCGAGGAACATCAGCGCGTCAGCCGGCATGTAGTCGACGAGCGTCGACGGCGGCTCGCCCGGCGCCGCGCCCGACAAGTGGCGCGTGTAGTTCTCGATCCCCTTGCAGTGGCCGACCTCCTGCAGCATCTCGAGGTCGAAGCGGGTGCGCTGCTCCAGGCGCTGCGCCTCGACGAGCTTGCCGGCGGCGACGAACTCGGCGCTGCGTTCGCGCAGCTCCTCCTTGATCGTGCCGATCGCCGCGAGCACGCGCTCGCGCGGCGTCACGTAGTGGCTCGACGGATAGACCGTGAAGCGCGGGATCTTCTGGCGGATGCGGCCGGTCAGCGGATCCAGCAGTTGCAGCGACTCGATCTCGTCGTCGAACAGTTCGATGCGGATCGCCAGCTCCGAGTGCTCGGCCGGGAAGACGTCGATCGTGTCGCCGCGAACGCGAAACGTGCCGCGCGCGAAGTCGGTCTCGTTGCGCGTGTACTGCATGCGGATCAGCTGCGCGATGACGTCGCGTTGGCCGAGCTTGTCGTGCACGCGCAGCGTCATCACCATCTGGTGGTAGGCCTGCGGCTCGCCGATGCCGTAGATCGCGCTGACGCTCGCGACGATCACGACGTCGCGCCGCTCGAGCAGGCTCTTCGTCGCGCTCAGGCGCATCTGCTCGATGTGCTCGTTGATCGCGCTGTCCTTCTCGATGAAGAGGTCGCGCTGCGGCACGTAGGCCTCGGGCTGGTAGTAGTCGTAGTAGCTGACGAAGTACTCGACGGCGTTCCTCGGGAAGAACTCGCGGAACTCGGCGTAGAGCTGTGCCGCGAGCGTCTTGTTCGGCGCGAAGACGAGCGCCGGCCGGCCGACGCGGGCGATGACGTTGGCCATCGTGAAGGTCTTGCCCGAGCCGGTGACGCCGAGCAGCGTCTGGAACGCGAGGCCGTCCTCGACGCCCTCGACGAGCTGGTCGATCGCCTGCGGCTGGTCGCCCGCCGGCGGGTAGGGCATGAAGAGCTGGAACGGCGAATTCGGGAAGGCGGCGAACTCGCCCTGATCCGTCGGCTTTGCGGCAGCGCCCTCAGGCGGGCGGTCGGCGGACCCAGGCGGGGCGGCGATTGCGGACTTCATCGAAGCGTTCTCTGACGGGCGGGTACCTCGGCCGGGGCGCCGGTCGCAGCGGCCTGCGACCGGTCGGCGCGGGCGCACGGTGCGTTCACAGGATTGTGGCAGCACCGTTGCCGTCGGCGCGCCATCCCTGCTTCCACGCAGGCCGCCTGACCGTTTCCAGCGGCGGACGGCGTCTGTACCGATGCGGGGGCCAGCCTCCGCACACGTCCACCACGTCCAAGGAGCAACAAATGCACACCCTGTCAGCAATGCATTCGAGCCGCCCGTTCGCGACGCGGATCGCCGCGATCGCCTTCGCAGCCTGCGGGGCAATTCCCGCGTTGGCCGTCGACATGACTACCGACGCCGCTGCCCGCGACGGTGAGGCTTTCACCTTTCCACGCTGTCCGCTCGGGGTGAATGCCGGGCATGGCCGCGCCGAGGCTTTCATGTCCGCGGTGCGGCCCGACCCCTGCCGGGTGCCGCCGCCTCCGCTGCCGCGCTTCCCGCTCTGAAGCCGGACCCTGCACGTCGCGGGTGCCGCGCCCGGTACCACGTTCGCGCACGAGGCGGACGAATGCCGCGCGCACCCGCGACGGCGCGGACGGCACGACACGCGACCGCAGCCATGCGCATCCCCCCAATTCGAAGGCACCGTTCCGAGTCCGCAACTTTCCTCGCAATCCGTCCGTACCAGTGCGGGGGCTTGCAGCAACCGCACATCCATCACTCCGAGGAACGACCATGAAAGACAAGTTCTCCCGCCCACCGTTCGCGGTGCGTGCGTTCAGCCTCCTGGCCGCCGCGCTCGTGGTGGCCTTGCTGTTCTGGGTCCAGTTCGGCCTCGCCGAGCACTACGACAGCGTCGGCGTCACGGCCCTCGTCGGGCCCGGTCCGGCACCCGTGACACGGGTTGCCACGGCGTCCGCGCCGCGGCCGTAGAAGGTGCATGGCCGAGGCCGCGACGAATCGGCTGCGACGAATCGGCTGTACAAGTGGATCGATCGGATCGACACTTGCACGCCGGCGCGCCGGGGTCGTCCATGCTCTCGACCGAAGACGTCATCACGCTGAGTCGCTGGTTCGACGAGGTGCTGCCTTTGTCTCCAGCGGCTCGCGAGGACTGGATGGCGGCGCACGAGGCGAACCAGCCGCAGCTGATCGCGCGGCTGCGCGCCATGCTTCGCGAGGATCCCGAGAATCTGTTGCCGACGCAGTTGCCGGCAATCGACTCGGCGGCCGACGATGCCGCACTGGCGCAACCGGGCGAACTGGTCGGGCCCTACCGGCTGTTGCGCGAGCTTGGCCGCGGCGGCATGGGCGCGGTCTGGCTCGCCGAACGGGCCGACGGCATCTACGAACGCCAGGTCGCGTTGAAGTTGCCACGCCTCGCACGCGGGCCCCGCCTGGCCGAACGCATGGCGCAGGAGCGCCGCATCGGCGCGCGGCTCGAACATCCGCATATCGCCCGGCTCTACGACGCCGGCATCGATGCCAGGGACCGGCCCTACATGGTGCTGGAGTACGTGGCGGGCAAACCGCTGCTCGGCCACGCGCAGGACGCCGCGCTCGGCCGCGCTGCGCGAATCGCGCTGCTGTGCCAGGCTTGCGACGCCGTCGCGCATGCGCATCGCCAACTCATCGTGCACCGCGACATCAAGCCGTCGAATCTGATGGTCGACGCGCAAGGCCAGCTGCGTCTGCTGGACTTCGGCATCGCCAAGCTGCTCGACGCCGACGACCGAACCGCCGACGGTGAACTGCAGCGCACCCACACGCCGACCTATGCTGCGCCGGAGCAGTTGCGCGGCGAGCCGGTGACGACGGCAACCGACCAGTACGCGCTTGCCGTCGTCGGCCATGAATTGCTGACCGGCCGCCGTCCTGCCAACGGCCAGCCCGACCCGGCGCTCGGCCGCGACGCCGCCGCGGTGCTGGCACGGGCGCTGCAAGCACGGCCCGGAGACCGATATCCGTCGGTCGAGCATTTCGCCGACGATCTGCGGCGCGTGGTCGAAGGCCGGCCGGCCGCCACCGATCCCGGTTCGTGGGCGCACCGCGGCCGACTGCTGCTGCGCCGGCATCGCGCCGCCGCGGCGCTGGCCGCGACCGCAGCCCTCGCACTGCTGATCGGTGGCGGGGCGGCCTGGCAGCAGCAGCGTCAGGCACGCGACGAGGCGCAACGCGCTGCGCAGGCGCGCGAGTTCTTGTTCGACCTGCTCGAGGACGCCGAACCGCTCGAGGCCCACGGCGCCGCCGGCCAGGCCAGCGGCTCCGAACAGCTGCGCGCCGCCGTATCGCGCACCCAGACAAGCTTCCAGGGGCAACCGGCGCTGCGCGGCGACGTCCTGATCCAGCTCGGACTGCTGCTGCGTCACGCCGGCGCACCGGACGAAGCACTGCAGGCGACGCAGGAGGGGCACCGCCTGCTCGCCGCGAGCACCGATGGCGGCGATGCGGCGCTGGCACGCGCCAACGCGCAACTCGCCCAGCAGATGATCGAACGCGGCGAGGGCGAGCTCGACGAGATCGAGACGCTCGCCCGTTCAGCCATCGCCGACTGCCGGCGCGACGCGCTGCGCTGCGCCAAGGCGCGCGCCTATGCCGAGTGGGCGCTGATGCAGGTGGCGCTGCGCCGCGGCCAGGTTGACGCCGCGTTGCAGCACGCCGAGAGCGCGGTGCAGGCGAACGTGGCGGGCTTCGGCGAGAACGATCCGGAGACCGTACTTTCCCGCTTGAATCTCGCCGCCGCGCTGCGCAACGGCGGCCGCCTGCCGCAGGCGGCGCAGGCGCTCGCATCGGCCGTCGCATCGTCGCGCGACGTCCGCATGCGGGCCGCCGACCGTGCACAGTTGAACCTGTGGCAGGCGGTGATCGCTGCCGACCTTGGGCGCCATGCCGACGCCATCGCCGCCCTGGACAAGCTGATTGCGACCCCCGCGTCCGCCTCGGATCTCGCGACCTGGCATCGACTGCGCGCGCTGTCGCTGCTCGAGTTGCAGCGCTGGCCGGCGGCGCTGGCCGAGGCTGAAACCGGGCTCGCGCTCGCCGAAACTGCCGATGACGGCTGGGAGCGCGCACTCGCCCGGCAGGTCCGCGGCCGTGCGCTGTCAGCACTGGGCGACCATGCCGGGGCGCGCCGCGAACTGGACCAGGCTGCGCTTCAGTTGCAGTCGCTCGGGCTGGCCGAAGGCAGCATCGAGCGGCTGCGCCTGCAGCGTCAGATGGCCGAGGCCGCACTGCGCGGGGGCGACCTCGCGACCGCTGCCGCTTTGCTCGCGCCGCTGCCTGCGGCGCACGATGCGGGCGCCGCGGCGCCGCGGGCGCCGATCGACCTCGCGCAGGTCAGGCTGCTGCAAGGCACGCTGGACCGCCTGCGCGGCGATCTCGCCGCCGCGCGCGGCCATGACCGCGAGGCGCAGTCGCTGCTTGCCGCGCTGCCCGCCGCGCACCCGTTGCGCCGCCGCCTCGCCGTCGAGATGGCGCTCGTCGACCTGCAGAGCGGCGGTGCGGCCGAATCGCTGCGCGTCGCCGCGCGCCAGTGGCTTTCCGAATTGCCGGCCGACGCCGGCAACCGTCAGGTGCTCACGCGCCTGATCGACGATCCGGCCAGCGGCCGGGCTCTTGTGATCTGACGACCCGCAACGGAGGCTTCGATGAACAGGCGTTCCCTCTCGACCATGCTCGCCAGTGCCTTGATCGTCGTTGCGCTGGGCGCCACGGCGCACGCGCAAGCCCAGGGCGGGCGGCTCGAACCCATGCCTGGCTTTCCCGGTTTTTCCGCTGAGCCTGAGAAAATTCCCGAACTGATCAAGGGTTTGCAGAAAGACGGTCTGCCCTTCGAGATCGACATCGGGATGAGGTTTCGTTGCCTTGGCGCGCTGTGCACCGGCATCGTGAGGCCCAACAGCATCCCGGCACAACCGACGCAGACGCTGCCCTGCCAGGACTTGTCGGGCGACGCGCGAATCAAGTGCCTCGAAGCTTTCATTCGGGCGAACGCAATGCTTCGCTGACGGAGCTGTGCCCCTCACGACCCCAACATCGCGGCCAACAGCCGCCGCGCCTTGTCCCAGTCGCGGCGCACGGTGCGTTCGGTGAGGCCGAGGGCGTCGGCCACCTCGGCTTCGGCGTAGCCGCCGAAGTAGCGCATCTCGACCACCTGGGCAAGCCGCGGTTCGGCCTGCGCCAGTCGGTGCAATGCGTCGTGGACGTGCAAGATGGCGCTTTCGTCCTGCCCGGCGAGTTCGCTGCCGAGTGCGGTGTCCAGCGTCAGGCGCTTCAGGTCGCCGCCGCGGCGCTGGGCTTGGCGTTCGCGCACGA
Source organism: Burkholderiaceae bacterium (assembly GCA_014879745.1). Classification (GTDB taxonomy): domain Bacteria; phylum Pseudomonadota; class Gammaproteobacteria; order Burkholderiales; family Burkholderiaceae_C; genus CAIKUF01. Next base: position 18,858 of record JACSRM010000242.1, read on the forward strand.
TGTCGATGATGACCGAGCGCATCACCTGCGACGCATAAGCGAAGAAGGCACGCCGCTGCGCCGCCTGCAAGCCGCCTTGACCGACCAGGCGCAGAAAGGTCTCGTGCACCAGGCTCGTGGTTTCGAGCACGGTGCCGCGCCCCCCGTCGCGCAGCCGCGCGTGGGCGAGTTGGCGCAGTTCGCCGTAGGCGGCGGTATAGAGCGCATCGACCGCACCGGGTTCGCCGGCGTGAAGACGCCTGAGGAGTTCGTCGAAGTCAGCCATCGCAGATTCCCCATTACTGACATCGTAGCGCCGGCGCGACCTGCATCGCGGATGGCGCAACCATAGAATTGCGATGCGCTGGCGGTGCAGGCGCCAGCGCATCGCACCTCGTCTTCGCGCAACGAAACGGCGTGCTCCGCATCCTCCCTGGAAGGCCATTCGATGTCATTGTTCTCCGCCGTCGCGCTCGCCCCGCGCGACCCCATCCTCGGCCTGAACGAGCAGTTCGCCGCCGATCCCAACCCGGCCAAGGTCAACCTCGGCGTCGGCGTGTATTTCGACGCCGACGGCAAGCTGCCGCTGCTCGCGTGCGTGACGCAGGCCGAGGCGCGGATGCAGGCCGCACCGAAGCCGCGCGGATATCTGCCGATCGACGGCATCGCGGCCTACGACAAGGCGGTGCAGGGCCTCGTGTTCGGCGCCGCAAGCGAAGCCGTCGCCGAGGGCCGGATCGCGACCGTGCAGGCGCTCGGCGGCACCGGCGGGCTGAAGGTCGGCGCCGACTTCCTGCGCGGCCTGAATCCGAAGGCGCGCGTGCTGATCAGCGACCCGAGCTGGGAGAACCACCGCGCGCTGTTCACGAACGCCGGCTTCGAGGTCGCGGCCTATCCGTACTACGACGCCGCCGCGCAAGGCGTGAACTTCGATGCGATGCTGGGCGCGCTCGGCGCGGCCGAGCCCGGCACGATCGTCGTGCTGCACGCCTGCTGCCACAACCCGACCGGCTACGACCTGACGCCCGCGCAGTGGTCGAAGGTCGTCGAGACTGTCAAGGCGCGGCGCCTCGTCGCCTTCCTCGACATGGCCTACCAGGGCTTCGGCCAGGGCATCGCCGAGGACGGCGCGGTGATCCAGCAGTTCATTGCCGCCGGGATCGACTTCCTCGTCGCGACGAGCTTCAGCAAGAGCTTCTCGCTCTACGGCGAACGCGTCGGCGCGTTGAGCGTCGTCTGCGCGAGCAAGGACGAGGCGGCGCGCGTCCTGTCGCAGTTGAAGATCGCGATCCGCACCAACTACTCGAACCCGCCGACGCACGGCGCGCAAGTCGTCGCCACCGTGCTGACGACGCCCGAACTGCGCAAGCTGTGGGAGGACGAGCTCGCCGCGATGCGGCTGCGCATCCGCGAGATGCGCACCGCGCTCGTCGACAAACTGCGCGCCGCGGGTCTGGCGCGCGACATGGGTTTCGTGCTGCGCCAGCAGGGCATGTTCAGCTACTCGGGGCTGTCGGCGGCGCAGATGCAGCGTCTGCGCAACGAGTACGGCATCTACGGTGTCGATTCGGGCCGGATCTGCGTCGCGGCGCTCAATCGCGCCAACCTGGACGTCGTGGCCGCAGCGATCGCAGCCGTCAGCGCCCGGTAGTCAGGCGCTCCTCTTTCCCCCCGCAGGGCTCGAGCTTGTCACGTTCGTGACAAGTTGACGTTGCGCGCACGCTTCACACCTGTAAAGCGCGGGTTATTCCGGGTCGATACACCAGCTTACATCGAGCGAAATCAATAGAATGGTGCGACGCAGCAAACATGCGTCTAACGATATGGGAGCCGCAACCCGTTCGACACCGCCGTGATGTCAGCGCAGCGAGCCGCCCCCACGAGGAGAAACCATGCTTTATCAGATCTACGAGACCCAACGCGCCCTGCTGAGCCCGTTCTCCGAGTTCGCCTATACCTCGGCCAAGCTCTACAACCATCCGCTCTCGCCGTTCTCGCACACGCCGCTCGCGCCGCGTGTCTCGGCCGGATTGCGGCTGATGCACCGCCTGTCCAAGGAATACGAGAAGCCCGAGTTCAACATCCACACCGTGACGGTCGACGGCGTCGACATCGCGGTTCAGCAGCGCGTCGCGCTCGAAAAGCCGTTCTGCCGCCTGCTGCGCTTCAAGCGCTTCACCGACGACGCGCCGATGCTGACCGCGATGAAGGATCAGCCGACCGTCCTCGTCGTCGCGCCGCTGTCGGGCCACCACTCGACGCTGCTGCGCGGCACGGTGCGCGCGCTGCTGCAGCACCACAAGGT
>JACSRM010000311.1 GCA_014879745.1 Burkholderiaceae bacterium
TTGCGCTAAAGTGGCGCAAAGTGCATTTTTGTGGCGAAGTCGGCCACTGACGGCGGCGGAGGTGGGGTGGCGAGTTTCGCGTTTCAGGGCGCTTCGGCGTTGACGCTCGACGGCAAGGGCCGCGTCACCGTGCCTGCGCGCCACCGCGACGTGCTGCAGGCCACCGCCGGCGGGCAGCTGACGCTGACCAAGCATCCGCAGGGTTGCCTGATGGTCTTCCCGCGTCCGGCGTGGGAAGGCTTTCGGGATCGCGTCGCCGCGTTGCCGATGGCCGTCAGCGGCTGGAAGCGCGTCTTCCTCGGCAACGCGATGGACGTCGAGATCGACGCCTCGTCGCGCGTGCTGATCTCGCCCGAGCTGCGCGCGTCGGCCGGCCTCACGCGCGACGTGATGCTGCTCGGCATGGGCAGCTACCTCGAGCTGTGGGATGCCGCCGCCTATGCCGCGCACGAGGCGCAGGTGATGCAGTCGCAGATGCCGGCCGCGCTCGAGGACTTCAGCTTCTGATGATCATGCAGCCGCCATCTGCTTCCTGGCAACACACGACGGTGCTGCTGGTCGAGGCAGTCGATGCGCTGCTGACCGATCCCGAGGGGGTCTACGTCGATGGCACGTTCGGCCGCGGCGGGCATGCGCGGCGCGTGCTCGGCGCGCTGTCGCCCGTCGGCCGGCTCGTCGCCTTCGACCGCGATCCGGAAGCGGTTGCCGCTGCGCGTGAAGGCGGCGACCGCATAACCGATGCGCGCTTCACGATCCGTCACGCGCGCTTTGCCCGCATGGCGGAGGAACTTGCCGCACTCGACATCGCGCAGGTCGACGGCGTGCTGCTCGACCTCGGCGTCTCGAGCCCGCAGATCGACAACCCGGCGCGCGGCTTCAGCTTTCGCCTCGACGGGCCGCTGGATATGCGGATGGACACGACCCGCGGCGAAAGCGCGGCGGATTTTCTGGCCCGGGCCGGGGAACGACAGATTGCGGAGGTGATACGTGACTACGGCGAAGAACGGTTTGCTGTTTCGATTGCAAAGGCGCTTGTTGCTCGCCGCGCAGGCGGGGATGCAGTTCGAACCACAGCGCAGTTATCCGAAGTCGTGGCTCGCGCGGTCAAGACCCGCGAACCGGGCCAGGACCCTGCAACGCGCACGTTTCAGGCTCTTCGGATTTTCGTCAACGCCGAGCTCGAGGAGCTCGAACAGGGGCTGAACGCGGCGCTCGCGCTGCTGCGCCCGGGCGGCCGGCTGGTCGTGATCAGCTTTCACTCGCTCGAGGACCGCATCGTCAAGACCTTCATCTCGCGGCACAGCAAGGCGGTCTACGACCGCCGGGCGCCGTTTGCCGAGCCGGCGCCGGTGCGGCTGAAGGCGCTCGCGCGGCTGCGCCCGGGTGCGGCCGAGGTGCGCGCCAACCCGCGCGCGCGCTCGGCGATCATGCGCGTCGCCGAACGCACCGGCGCGCCGGCGGGAGCAGCCGCATGACGCGCCTGAACGTGGCGCTGCTGCTGGCACTGCTCGTGAGCAGCATCTATCTCGTGCGCGTGAGCTACGACGGACGGCGATTGTTCACGCAGATCGACAAGGCGCGCCGCGAAGCGCACCAGCTCGAGGTCGATTTCGATCGCCTGAATGCCGAGAAGCAGGCCCAGGCGACGCCGTCCCGCGTCGAGGCGGTCGCCCGCGGCCAGCTCGGCATGCGCACCGCGACGCCGGCCGTCACGCAGTACGTCAGCTACAGCCGAGGTGCCGCGTCCGGCGGTGGCGAGACGGGCCGCGCGCCGTCGGCGCCGGCGGCTGGCGCGGAGGCCGCACGATGAGCCAGCCACAGCGCCGCACGAAGAGTGCGAATGGCGGCTCGCGCGGCGGCGTGCGCGGCGTCGTCTACGGGTCGAGCCCGCTGCTGGCGTCGAAGACGCCGCCGTGGCGATCCCGGCTGCTCGTCGCCCTCGTCGGCGCGTCGTTCTGCGTCCTCCTCGGGCGCGCGGTCTACGTGCAGATCATCGATGCCGATTTCTTCCTGCGCCAGGGCGAGGCGCGCTACGCACGCACGATCGAACTGCCGGCCAGCCGCGGCCGCATCCTCGACCGCAACGGCCTGATCCTCGCCGCGAGCATCCCGGTGCCGTCGCTGTGGGCGATTCCGAAGGATATGGACACCGACCCGGCGGTGCGCGCCAGCCTCGCCAAGGCGCTCGGCTTCAAGCCCAAGGAGCTCGAAGCCAGGATCGGCGACAGCCAGAATTTCGTCTGGCTGCGCCGCCAGGTCGACGAGCAGTTTGCGGCGCAGGTGCTGGCGCACAAGTTCAAGGGCGTGCACGAGGTGCGCGAGTACAAGCGCCAGTATCCCGAGGGCGAGGCGGCGGCGCACGTCGTCGGCTTCACGAATATCGAGGATCGCGGGCAGGAGGGCGTCGAGCTCGCATTCCAGAAGGATCTGCTCGGCCACACCGGCTCGCGGCGCGTGATCAAGGACCGCCTCGGCCGTGTCGTCGAGGATATCGGCGACAGCACGGCGCCGGTCGACGGCGAGGACATCCGGCTCTCGATCGATTCGAAGGTGCAGTTCTTCGCCTATCAGCGCGTGCGCGACGCGGTGATCGAGCACAAGGCCAAGGCGGGCAGCGTCGTCGTTCTCGATGCGCAGACCGGCGAGGTGCTGGCGCTGGCCAACTACCCGAGCTACAAGCCCGACGACCGGCGCAATCTGTCGGGCGCGCAACTTCGCAACCGGGCGCTGACCGACATCTTCGAGCCGGGCTCGACGATGAAGCCGTTCATCGCCGGCTGGGCGATCGAGACCGGGCGCGTCACCCCCGAGACGCCGATCCAGACCGCCCCCGGCCGCATCACGATCGGCGGCTCGACGATCAGCGACGCTCATCCGCACGGTGTATTGACGGTCTCCCAGATCATCCAGAAGTCGAGCAACGTCGGCACCGTCAAGCTGGCGATGCAGATGCAGCCGCGCGAGATGTGGGAGTTGTTCAGCGCGGTCGGCTTCGGCCAGCGCCCGCAGATCAATTTCCCCGGCGCGGTGACCGGGCGGCTGCGGCCGTACAAGAGCTGGCGCCCGATCGAGCAGGCGACGATGAGCTACGGCTACGGACTGTCGGCGAGCCTGTTCCAACTCGCGCGCGCCTATACCGTATTCGCCCACGACGGCGTGCTGCTGCCGTCGACGATTCTGAAGCGCCCGGTCGTGCCCGAAGGTGCCGAGCACGACGCGACGCAAGGCGTGCTGCAGCCCGCCGGCGTGCGCGTCCTGTCGCCGAATACGGCGCGCGAGGTGCGCGCGATGCTGCACCTGGTGACCCAGCCCGGCGGCACCGCGCCGAAGGCGCAGACCATGGGCTACACCGTCGGCGGCAAGACGGGCACCGCATACAAGCAGGAAGGCAAGTCGTATTCGACGAAGAAGTACCGCGCCTGGTTCGTCGGCATGGCGCCGGCGATGAACCCGCGCATCGTCGTCGCGGTGATGGTCGACGAGCCTTCGGCCGGCAAATATTACGGCGGCGACGTCGCGGCGCCGGTTTTCTCGTCGGTCGTCCAGCAGACGCTGCGCACGCTGAACGTGCCGCCCGATCTCGAGGTCAAACCGCAGATCGTGTCGCAACCGATCGCGGCCGAGGAAGAGAGTTTCTGATGCCAGCGCTGGCAGAGCTTGCCTCGAACGACGACGCCGTCGCCTGGCTGCGGATGCGCGGTGCGCGCGGGCTTGCCTCCGACAGCCGCCGCGTTCGGCCCGGCGATGCCTTCCTCGCCTGGACCGGCGACGCCCACGACGGGCGCGACTACGTTGCCGGTGCGCTCGCCGCCGGTGCGCTCGCCTGCCTCGTCGAGTCCGACGGCGCGGCGCGCCATGCCTTCGCGGACGAACGCATCGCCGCGCTGCGCGGGCTGAAGGCGGCGGCAGGGCCGATCGCGAGCACATTCTTCGGCGAACCGAGCCGCCGCCTCGCGCTGCTCGCGGTAACCGGAACGAACGGCAAGACATCGACGACCTGGTGGATCGCGCAGGCGCTCTCGGCCCTCGGGCGGCGCTGCGCCGTGATCGGGACGCTCGGTGCCGGCGAACCACCGCGCGGCGGCGCAGCGGCGGAGGCGACGCTTGCCGCGACCGGCCTCACGTCGCCCGACCCGGTCATGCTGCAGGGCGCGCTGCAGGGATTCGCCGATGCGGGCTTCGCCGCCTGCGCGATCGAGGCATCGTCGATCGGCCTCGAGCAGCAGCGGCTGGCGGGTTGCGCGATCCGCGTCGCGCTGTTCACCAATTTCACGCGCGACCACCTCGACCATCACGGCACGATGGAGGCCTACTGGCGTGCCAAGGAGGTGTTGTTCGACTGGCCGGGGCTGGCCGCCGCGATCGTCAATCTGGACGACGTACGCGGGCGCGAACTCGCCGCGCGGGCCGGTGCGAGCGGCATCGATGTCTGGACCGTCTCGACCCGGCCGGGGGCGCGCCTGGTCGCGGCTTCGGTCGCCTATCGCGACGCCGGGCTGTGCTTTGCCATCAGCGAGGAGGGTGGCGCGGCGCTGCCGGTGCGCACCGGGCTGATCGGCGAGTTCAATATCTCGAACCTGCTGTGCGTGATCGGCGGTCTGCGGGCGCAGGGTGTGCCGCTCGCCGATGCGGCGGCGGTTTGCTCGCGGCTCACGTCGGTCCCCGGGCGCATGCAGCGCGTGCCGAGCAAGGGTGCGGCGAATGCGGCAGCGCTTCCCGAGGTCGTCGTCGACTACGCGCACACGCCCGACGCGCTCGAGAAGGCATTGCTCGCACTGCGGCCGTTCGCGCGCGAGCGCGGCGGCCGCTTGTGGTGCGTCTTCGGCTGCGGCGGCAATCGCGACGCGAGCAAGCGCCCGCTGATGGGCGCGATTGCCGAGCGCCTCGCCGACCATGTCGTCCTCACCAGCGACAACCCGCGTCACGAGGCGCCGCGCTTCATCCTGTCGCAGATCCTCGCCGGTGTGATCGGGCACGACGATGTCGACGTGATCGAGGAGCGGCGCGCCGCGATCGCCTACGCGCTGCAGACGGCCGACGCCCGCGACGTCGTGCTCGTCGCCGGCAAGGGCCACGAGGACTACCAGGAAGTCGCCGGCGTGCGCCATCCGTTCAGCGATGTCGAGGTCGCCGGTGCACTGCTCGCGGTGCGGGGTTCGGGGGGTACAGCGTGACGCCGTTGATGATGACGCTCGGCGAAGCGCATGCGCTGCTCGCCGCCGCGCTGCCGGACGCGCGCCTCGTCGGCGACGCGTCGGTCGCGATCGGCCGCGTCCATTCGGACACCCGCAGCCTGCGCGCGGGCGACCTGTTCGTCGCGCTCCGCGGCGAGCGCTTCGACGCGCACGATTTCCTCGCCCAGGCGCGCGCTGCGGGCGCGGCGGCGGCGATCGCCGAACGCGGCCTCGCCGAGGCCGGGCTGCCCGGCCTGCTCGTGCCCGACAGCCGCGCCGCGCTTGGCCTGCTGGCCGCCGGCTGGCGCAGGCGCTTCGACCTGCCGCTGATCGCGGTGACCGGCAGCAACGGCAAGACGACCGTGACGCAGATGATCGCGGCTATCCTGCGCGCCTGGGTCGGCGCCGGCGCGTTCGCGACGGAGGGCAATTTCAACAACGATATCGGCGTTCCGCTCACGCTGCTGCGGCTGCGCCAGGACGATGCGATCCGCCACCGCGCCGGCGTTGTCGAGATCGGCATGAACCATCCGGGCGAGATCGCGCCGCTTGCGGCGATGACGGCGCCAACGGTTGCGCTGGTCAACAACGCGCAGCGCGAGCACCTCGAATTCATGGCCGACGTTCGCAGCGTCGCGCTCGAGAACGGCGCCGTCATCGCCGCGCTCGGCGCCGGCGGCATCGCCGTGTTTCCGGCCGACGACGCCTTCACGCCGCTGTGGCGCGAGATCGCCGGCGCGCGCCGCGTCCTCACCTTCGCGCTGGACTCGGATGCGGGCGCCGATGCCGACGTGCACGGCGTCTGCGACTGGCGCGGCGACCAGTGGGCATTGACGCTCGTCACGCCCGCGGGCGCTCGCGACGTGCGCCTTCGCGTCGCCGGCCGGCACAACGTGAAGAACGCGCTCGCCGCCGCGGCGTGCGCGCTGGCCGCCGGCTGCCAGCTCGATGCGGTGCGCGCCGGGCTCGAAGCGTTCGCTCCGGTCAAGGGCCGCTCGCAGGTGCGGCGCATCGCGTTCGGCGGGCGCGACGCGACGCTTGTCGACGATTCGTACAACGCGAACCCCGACTCGGTGCGCGCCGCGATCGATGTCCTCGCCGCGCTGCCCGCGCCGCGCTGGCTGGTGCTCGGCGACATGGGCGAAGTCGGTGATCAGGGGCCGGCGCTGCACACCGAGGTCGGCGCCTACGCGAAGGCTTGCGCCATCGAGCATCTGTGGACCGCCGGCATGCTCGCCGCCGCGGCGGCGCAAGCACACGGCGTGGCGCGGCACTTCGAGACCGTCGCCGCGCTCGTCGCCGCGCTCGCCGACGCACCGGCGGCGGCGTCGATCGTCGTCAAGGGCTCGCGCTTCATGAAGATGGAGCAGGTCGTCGCGGCGCTCACCACGCAGCAGCCGGCAAAGGCCGAAGGAGCGCCCCATGCTGCTTAGCCTGGCGCAATGGCTGCAGACGCTGTCGCCGGAGTTCGGCTTCTTCCGCGTCTTCCAGTACCTGACGTTCCGTTCGGTGATGGCGGCGCTCACCGCGCTCTTGATCGGCCTTGCGTTCGGGCCGTGGGTCATCCGGCGTCTGGCTGCGCTCAAGATTGGCCAGCCGATCCGCGGCTACGGCATGGAATCGCACATCTCGAAGAGCGGCACGCCGACGATGGGCGGCGTGCTGATCCTGATCGGCATCGGCATCTCGACGCTGCTGTGGTTCGACTGGAGCAACCGCTTCGTCTGGATCGTGCTGCTCGTCACGCTCGGGTTCGGTGCGATCGGCTGGGTCGACGATTGGCGCAAGGTCGTCGACAAGAACCCGGAAGGCATGCGCTCGCGCGAGAAGTACTTCTGGCAATCGCTGATCGGGCTCGTCGCCGCGCTTTACCTCGCATTCTCGGTGTCGGAAACGTCGAACCTGCGCGTGCTGGAACTCTTCATCCGCTGGGTCCAAAGCGGCTTCTCGAACGACCTGCCGCCGAGCGCCGACCTGATCGTGCCGTTCTTCAAGTCGATCAGCTATCCGCTGGGCGTCTACGGCTTCATCATCCTGACCTACCTCGTCATCGTCGGCAGCAGCAACGCGGTGAACCTGACCGACGGCCTCGACGGGCTGGCGATCATGCCGGTCGTGATGGTCGGCTCGGCGCTCGGCGTCTTCGCCTACGTCAGCGGCAGCTCGGTCTACGCGCGCTACCTGCTCTTTCCCTATATCCCGGGGGCCGGCGAGTTGCTCGTCTTCTGCTCGGCGATGGCCGGCTCGGGCCTCGCCTTCCTGTGGTTCAACACCCATCCGGCGCAGGTCTTCATGGGCGACGTAGGCGCTTTGGCGCTCGGCGGCGCGCTCGGCACGCTCGCCGTCATCACGCGCCAGGAGATCGTGCTCGCGATCATGGGCGGCATCTTCGTCGTCGAGGCGCTGTCGGTGATGATGCAGGTCGGCTGGTTCAAGTTCACGAAGAAGCGCTTCGGCAAGGGCCGGCGCATCCTGAAGATGGCGCCGCTGCACCATCACTTCGAGAAGTCGGGCTGGACCGAGACGCAGGTCGTCGTCCGGTTCTGGATCATCACGATGCTGCTGTGCCTGATCGGGCTGGCGAGCCTGAAGCTGCGGTGATGACGATGAAGCGCCTCGCCGCCACCCGCGTGCTCGTCCTCGGTCTCGGCGCCTCGGGCCTCGCGATCGCGCGCTGGTGCGCGCGCAGCGACGCGAAGGTTCGCGTCTGGGACTCGCGCTTCGGCACCCCGCAAAGCCCGCCGCAACTCGACGTGCTGAACGCGAACGTGCCGCAGGCCGAAGTGCTCGCCGGTGCGCTCGATGCCGCCGCGCTCGACGGCGTGCAGCGCGTCTTCAAAAGCCCCGGGCTCGCGCCGCACGATGAGCGCATCGCGCCGCTGCTCGCCGCTGCGGCGGCACGCGGGATCGCGATCGAAGGCGAACTCGATCTCTTCGCGCAGGCGCTCGTCGATCTGGAGCAGGACCGCGGCTACGCGCCCCGCGTGCTCGCCGTCACGGGCACGAACGGCAAGACGACGACGACCGCGATGACGGCACTGCTCGTCGAGCGCGCCGGCCGGCGTGTCGCGACGGCCGGCAATATCGGGCCGACGATGCTCGAGACGCTCGCGCAGGCGCTCGACGCCGAACCGGCGCCGACGCTTGCGGCGGCGGATGACGAGCGACCTGTCGAGGGCGCGACGGCGCCCGATCCGAACGCCGCGCTGCCAGAAGTCTGGGTGCTCGAACTGTCGAGTTTCCAGTTGCACGGCGTGACCGGCTTCGAGCCCGACGCCGCCGCACTGCTCAATATCAGCGAGGACCATCTCGACTGGCACGGCTCGCTCGATGCCTATATCGAGGCCAAGGCGCGCATCTTCGGCGCGCGCACGACGCTCGTCGTCAATCGCGACGACGCCGCGGTGCAGGAGGTCGCGCAGCGGATCGTCACGCCGCCGCCCGCGAAGACGGCGCGCAAGGCGCGCGCCACGCGCCAGCCGCCGCGCAAGGTGCTCGCCTTCGGTGTCACCGCGCCGCGCCATCCGGGCGACTTCGGCATCGTCGTCGAAGGCGGCATGGCGTGGCTCGTCCGTGCGCTCGAGGCCGACCCGACGCTGCGGCGCCGGCAGCAGGACGATGCCGAGCTTCACATTCAGCGCCTGATGCCGGTCGATGCGTTGCGCGTGCGCGGCCGGCACAACGCGGCCAATGCGCTGGCCGCGCTCGCGCTCGCGAGTGCGATCGGCTGCCCGCTCGCGCCGCTGCTGCACGGCTTGCGCGAGTACGGCGGCGAGCCGCACCGCGTCGCCTTCGTCGCGTCGCTGAACGGCATCGACGCCTACGACGACAGCAAGGGAACGAACGTCGGCGCGACGGTCGCCGCGCTCGAAGGGCTGGGCGCCGAACGCGCGCCGGCGCGCCTCGTCGTCATCCTCGGCGGCGACGGCAAGGGGCAGGATTTCACCCCGTTGCGCGCACCACTGCAGCGCCATGCTCGCGCCGTCGCGCTGATCGGCCGCGACGCCGACCGCATCCAGGCGCAGGCGCTCGAAGGCAGCGGCGTGAAGGGCGAACGCTGCGACAGCCTGGAAGTGGCGACACGCTGGGCATACGCGCAGGCACAGGCAGGCGATGCGGTGCTGCTCAGCCCCGCCTGCGCGAGCCTCGACATGTTCCGCAACTACGGCCATCGCGCCGAAGTCTTCGTCGCGACGGTGCACGCGCTGCTCCACGAATCGGGAGCCATCGCATGAGCCGCGCAAGAGGGGCCCCGCGCAGCGGGGATCGAAGCGAGCGAGTGCGACAAGGCGCCGACGCCATGGCGCTGCGAATCGTCTGGCCGTCAGGAGGCGTCGCATGACTCGCGAAAGAGGGGCCCCGCGCAGCGGGGATCGAAGCGAGCGAATGCGGCGCGCTGCCGACCCCACGAATGCCACGCATCGCGCGAATCGTCCGGAGGCGGCGGCATGACGACGCTGGCTGCGCGCTTCGGCTGGGACGCGCTCAAGGCCCGCGCCCTCGCGCTCGCCGGACGCGGTGCCGACAAGGCCGGCGCGGTTCCGGTGCGCGACTGGGTGAGCGTCTCCGCCGGCCGTCCCACGCGCCTGCTCGGCTTCGACCAGGCCCTGGTGTGGGTCGTCGTCGCGCTGCTCGCGCTTGGCCTGGTGATGGTCTATTCGGCGTCGATCGCGCTGCCCGCCGATCCGAAATTCGCGCGCTACGCGCCGACCTATTTCCTGACCCGCCAGGCGCTCTCGATCGCCCTCGGCCTGCTCGCCGCGCTCGTCGCGGTCCAGGTGCCGATCGCGCAGTGGGAGCGCTGGTCGCCGTGGCTGTTCGTCGGCTCGCTGTTGCTGCTCATCGTCGTCCTGCTGCCGTTCGTCGGCAAGGGCGTGAACGGGGCGCGGCGCTGGATTCCGCTCGGCGTCATGAACTTCCAGCCGTCCGAACTCGGCAAGCTGACGATCGCGATGTACGCCGCCGGCTACATGGTGCGCAAGATGGACGTGAAGGAGAAGTTCCTGCAGGCCGTGCTGCCGATGGCGGTGTCGGTCGGGGTGGTCGGCTTTCTGCTGCTCGCCGAGCCCGACATGGGCGCCTTCATGGTGATCGCGGCGATCGCGATGGGGATCCTCTTCCTCGGCGGCGTCAACGGCCGCATGTTCTTCCTCATCACCTCGATCCTGATCAGCGCGTTCGTGCTGATGATCACGATGAGCGAATGGCGGCGCGAGCGCATCTTCGCCTACCTCGATCCGTGGGACGAGAAGTACACGCTCGGCAAGGCGTACCAGTTGTCGCATTCGCTGATCGCTTTCGGCCGCGGCGAGATCTTCGGCCAGGGGTTGGGCAGCAGCGTCGAGAAGCTGCACTACCTGCCCGAGGCGCATACCGACTTCCTCCTCGCGGTGATCGGCGAGGAACTCGGCTTTGTCGGCGTCGCCATCGTCATCGTCGCGTTCTTCTGGCTGACGCGGCGCGTCTTCCACATCGGCCGCCAGGCTATCGCGCTCGACCGCGTGTTCGCCGGCCTCTACGCGCAGGGCATCGGCATCTGGATGGGCGGCCAGGCGTTCATCAATATGGGCGTCAACCTCGGCGTGCTGCCGACCAAGGGCCTGACGCTGCCGCTGATGAGCTTCGGCGGCTCGGCGATCGTCGTCAACCTCGTCGCCCTCGCGATCGTCCTGCGGGTGGATATCGAGAACAGACAGCTCATGCGCGGAGGCCGCGCATGAGAGCCGTGCTCGAGCGAAGCGCGAGCACGGTTCGCGTGCCTTGCACGCGCAAGTCTGTTCCGGCGCAGACTCATGTCGCGCAGCGACGTGAAGCGCGCGCGGCGCGCGTGTCGGAGCCACAACCGGCAACTCATGCGCGGAGGGCGAGCATGAGCCGCGTAAGAGGGGCCCCGCGCAGCGGGGATCGAAGCGAGCGAATGCGCGCAGCGGCCGACTGCTCGAACATTACGAGTTGGCTCGGCGCAGCGGAGGCCGCCGCATGAGGAACCTCGTCGTCATGGCCGCGGGCACCGGCGGGCATGTGATGCCGGGGCTCGCCGTCGCTCGCGAGATGCAGTCGCGCGGCTGGAGCGTGTCGTGGCTCGGCACGACGACCGGCATGGAGAACCGCCTCGTGCCGCAGCGCGGCATCGCGCTCGACGCGATCGCATTCACCGGGTTGCGCGGCAAGGGCATTGTCCACACGCTGACCGGCGGGCTGCGGCTGCTCGTCGCGTTCTGGGCCTGCCTGCGCATCCTGCGCGTGCGCCAGGCCGACGCGGTGCTCGGCATGGGCGGCTATGTGTGCTTTCCGGGCGGCATGATGGCGGCGCTGCTCGGCAAGCCGCTCGTGCTCGTCAACGCCGACGCGACGCTATTGATGAGTAATCGCGCACTGCTGCCGGTCGCCGACCGCATCGCCTTCGGCTTCGACGGCGATGCGGCGCGGCGCACGAAGCGCGCCGTCGTCACCGGCAACCCGGTGCGCGCCGAGATCGAGGCGCTGCCCGTGCCGCAGGCGCGCTTCGCCGGCCGCAGCGGCCGGCTGCGGCTGCTCGTCGTCGGCGGCAGCCTCGGCGCAAGGGTCTTGAACGAATGCGTGCCGCAGGCACTCGCGCTGTGCCCGGTGGCCGAGCGTCCGCAGGTCACGCACCAGACCGGCGAGGCCAACTTTGCAGCCGTGCAGGCCAGCTACCGCAGCGCCGGCGTCGACGCCGAGCTGCTGCCGTTCATCGACGACATGGCCGCGCGGCTTGCCGAGTGCGACGTGATCGTCTGCCGCGCCGGCGCGGTGACAGTGAGCGAGCTGTGCGCGGCGGGTGTCGCGAGCATCCTCGTGCCACTCGTCGTCAGCACGACGAGCCACCAGCGCGACAACGCGGCGCATATGGCCGAGCGCGGCGCGGCGATCCACCTGCCGCAGGGCGAACTCGCGCCGCAGCGGCTGGCCGATCTGCTGCGCGGCCTGACTCGCGAAGCGCTGCTCGCGATGGCGGCGAAGGCACGCGCGCTGGCCGCGCCGCGCGCCGCGCAGCGCGTCGCCGACGAGATCGAGGGCCTGGTCGCACGCAAGGGGGTGCTGGCATGAAGCACGCCGTCAAGCACATTCACTTCGTCGAAGGGCCACGAGGGCCGACGAAGACGCTCTGCTGTGCGGGGGGCTGGGCATGAAGCACACCGTCAAGCACATCCACTTCGTCGAAGGTCCACGAGTGCCGACGAAGACGCTCTGCACCGCGGGGGGCCGCGCATGAAGCATGCAGTGAAGCACATCCACTTCGTCGGCGTGGGCGGCGCCGGCATGAGCGGCATCGCCGAGATCCTGCACAACCTCGGCTACAAGGTGACGGGGTCGGACCAGGCGCCGAGCGCGACGCTGCGCCGGCTGGCGTCGATCGGCATCGAGGTCGCGATCGGTCACGACGCGGCGCACATCGCCGGCGCGCAGGCGGTCGTCACCTCGACCGCGGTGAAGGGCGACAACCCGGAGGTGATCGCGGCGCGCGCGAGGCGGGTGCCGGTCGTGCCGCGCGCGGTGATGCTCGCCGAGCTGATGCGCCTGCGCAAGGGCATCGCGATCGCCGGCACCCACGGCAAGACGACGACGACCTCGCTCGTCGCGAGCGTACTCGCCGCGGCGGGCGTCGATCCGACTTTCGTCATCGGCGGCCGGCTCGCGAGCGCGGGCGCGAACTCGCGGCTCGGCGCCGGCGACTACATCGTCGTCGAGGCCGACGAGAGCGACGCCTCGTTCCTGAACCTGATGCCGGTGCTGTCGGTCGTGACCAACATCGACGCCGACCACATGGACACCTACGGCCACGACTTCGCGAAGCTGAAGGCGGCGTTCGTCGAGTTCCTGCACCGCATGCCGTTCTACGGCGCGGCGATCGTCTGCGCCGACGACCCCGGCGTGCGCTCGATCGTGCCGATGATCTCGCGCCCGGTCGTCAACTACGGGCTGGGCGCCGACGCGCAGGTGCGCGCGATCGACGTTGCGGCGCTCCCCGGCGGCCAGATGCGATTCACGGCGCAGCGCCGCAATGGCGTCGCGATGCCCGACCTCGAGGTCACGCTCGCGCTGCCGGGCGAGCATAACGTGCGCAACGCGCTGGCCGCGATCGCGGTGGCGGCTGAACTCGAACTGCCCGACGCGCCGGTCGTCAAGGCGCTGGCCGAGTTCAGCGGCGTCGATCGGCGTTTCCAGCGCTATGGCGAGCATCCGGCCAGCGGCGGCGGGCACTTCACGCTGATCGACGACTACGGCCACCACCCGGCCGAGATGGAAGCCGTGATCGCCGCCGCGCGCGGCGCATTCGCCGGCCGCCGCCTCGTGCTCGCCTTCCAGCCGCACCGCTATACCCGCACGCGCGACTGCTTCGAGGATTTCGTCAAGGTGCTCGGCAGCGCCGACGCGGTGCTGCTGGCCGAGGTCTACGCCGCCGGCGAGGCGCCGATCGTCGCCGCCGACGGCCGCGCGCTGGCACGCGCGCTGCGCGTCGCCGGGCGCGTCGATCCGCTGTTCGTCGATGCGATCGACGCCATGCCGGCGGCAATCATGGAGCAGGCGCGCGACGGCGATGTGGTGATCGTGATGGGCGCCGGGTCGATCGGCGCGGTGGCGGCGAAGGTGGTGCAGCTGGCATCGGGGGCGCAGGCATGACGCAAGCGATCGACGCAAAGGCGCTCGGCAAGGTCGCCGTGCTGATGGGCGGCAGCTCGGCCGAGCGCGAGATCTCGCTGCTGTCGGGCCACGGCGTGCTCGCCGCGCTGCGCTCGCAGGGGGTCGATGCGCAGGCGTTCGACCCGGCCGAACGCGACCTCGTCGAACTCAGGAACGAAGGCTTCGCGCGCTGCTTCATCGCGCTGCACGGCCGCCACGGCGAGGACGGCACGGTGCAGGGTGCGCTCGAACTGCTGCACATTCCGTATACCGGATCGGGCGTGCTGGCGTCGGCGATCGCGATCGACAAGGTGATGACCAAGCGCGTCTGGGCCGCGACCGGGCTGCCGACGCCGCGCTATGTTGCGCTCGCGCGCGACGCGCAGGCCGATCGCACGCGCCTGCGCGGTGTGCCCGACGAACTCGGCCTGCCGCTGATCGTCAAGCCGCCGCACGAGGGCTCGTCGATCGGCGTGACGAAGGTGATGGGCTATTCGCAGATGCAGGACGCCGTGATGCTGGCCGCACGCTACGACGCCGAGGTGCTGTGCGAGGAGTTCATCGAGGGCGATGAAGTTACCTGCCCGGTCCTCGGCGCGGGCGACAGTGCGGTCGCGCTGCCGGTGATCCGCATCGTCGCGCCCGGCGGAGCCTACGACTACCAGAACAAGTACTTCACCGACGCCGTCAACTACCTCGTGCCGAGCGGCCTGCCCGAGGCCGAGGAGCGCGAGATCCAGCGCATCGTCGTCGCGGCCTACCGCGCGCTCGGCTGCCGCGGCTGGGGCCGCGCCGACCTGATGGTGCGAACGGCCGACCGCAAGCCCTTCCTGCTCGAGATGAATACCTCGCCCGGCATGACGGGTCACTCGCTGGTGCCGATGTCGGCGCGCGCCGCCGGCATCAGCTACGAACAACTCTGCCTGCGGCTCGTGCAAGACGCGGCGCTCGACGGCTGACGGCGATGGCGACGCTGCTGCACTCGAACCCTCCGCCCGCGCTGCCGCTGGACGTGCGCTTCATGCAAGGCACGGCGACGCTGCTCGTCGTGCTGCTGCTGCTGGGCGTTGCGGCATACGCGCTGCACTGGGCGGCGCGGCTGCCGGCATTCGCGATCCGCTCGATCCGCGTCGAGGGCGATATGGCGCACAACAGCGTCGCGACGATCCGCGCCAACGCGATCCCCAAGCTGGCGGGAACTTTCGTCACGATGGACCTGCGCAGTGCACAGCAGGCGTTCGAATCGGTACCGTGGGTTCGCCAGGCGGTCGTCCATCGCGCGTGGCCGGATCGGCTGCTGGTGCACCTGGAGGAGTTCCAGGCCGTCGCGCTGTGGGCGGGCAGCGACGAGCCCGAAGCGCGCAAGCTCGTCAGCCGCGAGGGTGAGGTGTTCGAAGCCAATATCGGCGACGTCGAGGACGACGGGCTGCCGACGCTGCGCGGCCCGGACGGCAGTGCGCCGCAGGTGCTCGCGATGTGGCAGCGGCTCGGGCCGCTTGCCCGGCGCATGAATGCGCAGATCGATGTACTCGGCCTGTCGGCGCGCGGCTCCTGGCACGCCGAGCTCGACAACGGCGCCGTCATCGAACTCGGTCGCGGCAGCGACGACGAGGTGGTCGCGCGCGCCGAGCGCTTCGTCGCGACGCTCGCGCAGGTGACGGCGCGCTATCGGCGGCCGCTCGAATATGCCGACCTGCGCCACCACGACGGCTACGCGCTGCGCCTGCAGGGCGTGGCGACGCTCAATCCGACGCCGCCGGCGGCGGCGAAGCCCCCAAAGAACTGAGATACGCAATGGCCAAGGAATACAAGGATCTCGTCGTCGGCCTGGACATCGGCACCGCGAAGGTGATGGCCGTCGTCGCCGAGGTGGAGGCCGACGGCGAGCTGCGCCTGACCGGGCTGGGCGTGGCCGGCGCGCACGGCCTGAAGCGCGGTGTCGTCGTCAATATCGACGCCACCGTGCAGTCGATCCAGCAGGCGCTGAAGGAGGCCGAGATGATGGCCGCCTGCAAGATCACGCACGTCTACACCGGCATCACCGGCAGCCACATCCGCGGCCAGAACTCGACCGGCATGGTCATCGTGCGCGACAAGGAGGTGACGCCGGTCGACGTCAACCGCGTCGTCGAGACGGCGAAGGCGATCAATATCCCGAACGACCAGCGGCTGCTGCTCGTCGAGCCGCAGGAGTTCGTGATCGACGGCCACGAGGTGAAGGAGCCGATCGGCATGAGCGGCGGCCGCCTCGAGGTCAAGGTGCACATCGTCACCGGCGCGCAAAGTGCGGCCGAGAATATCGTCAAGTGCGTGCGCCGCTGCGGGCTCGAGGTCGAGCGTCTGGTGCTCAACCCGAGCGCGTCGAGCGCGGCGGTGCTGAGCCAGGACGAGAAGGATCTCGGCGTCGCGCTCGTCGACATCGGCGCCGGCACGACCGACGTCGCGATCTTCACCGACGGCTCGATCCGCCACACGGCGGTGATCCCGATCGCGGGCGACCTGATCACGAGCGATATCGCGATGGCGCTGCGCACGCCGACCAAGGACGCCGAGGAGATCAAGGTCGAGTACGGCGTCGCCAAGCAGCTGCTCGCCGACCCGAACGAGCAGCTCGAGGTGCCGGGGCTCGGCGACCGCGCGCCGCGCATGCTGTCGCGCCAGGCGCTCGCCGGCGTCATCGAGCCGCGCGTCGAGGAGATCTTCTCGCTCGTGCACCAGGTGATCCGCGACAGCGGCTACGAGGAGCTGCTCTCGTCGGGCATCGTCATCACCGGCGGCTCGGCGGTCATGCCGGGCATGGTCGAGCTCGGCGAGGACATCTTCCTGAAGCCGGTGCGCAAGGGCACGCCGACCTACAGCGGCGCGCTGTACGACATGGTCGCCAATCCGCGTTCGGCGACCGTGATGGGGTTGCTCGAGGAGGCGCGCCTCGGGCGTGCGCGCGGCCTGCGCGCGGCGCAGCAGGCGGGGTCGATGAAGACCTCGATGGGTCGCCTGAAGGACTGGTTTCTCGGCAACTTCTGAATCGGGGCCGACATGAACGACGAACCATTCGGCGCTGGCGAAGCATTCGCAATGGCGCCCGACGGACAACAACCGCGACCGCGGACCCTGGACCCACCGGGCGACCGCAGCGAACTGCGTGTGGAGCAAGAAGATGGAAAGACACCCGACAACGGCAACTGCAACCAAGGATTGGAGCAACAAATGGCTATCGAAATGATCGAGGAATTCGACCAGGGCACGCAGATCAAGGTCATCGGCGTCGGCGGCGGCGGCGGCAACGCCGTCGAGCACATGATCACGCAGGGCGTGCAGGGCGTGGAGTTCGTCTGCGCGAATACCGACGCGCAGACGCTCAACCGCAGCAGTGCGCACCAGCTGATCCAGCTCGGCACGACCGGCCTGGGCGCGGGCGCCAAGCCCGAAGCCGGCAAGGCGGCGGCGGTCGAGGCCGAGGAGCGCATCCGCCAGGCGATCGAGGGCGCGCACATGCTCTTCATCACCGCCGGCATGGGTGGCGGCACCGGCACCGGCGCGACGCCGATCATCGCCCGTGTGGCCAAGGAGATGGGCATCCTGACGGTCGGCGTCGTCACCAAGCCGTTCGAGTTCGAGGGCATCCGCCGCACGAAGGCAGCCGACGCCGGCCTGGCCGAACTCGAGGCGAACGTCGACTCGCTGATCGTGATCCTGAACGACAAGCTGCTGGACGTGCTCGGCGACGACGTGACGCAGGACGAGGCGTTCGCGCACGCGAACGACGTGCTGAAGAATGCGGTCGGCGGCATCAGCGACATCATCCACATGCCGGGCCTCGTCAATGTCGACTTCGAGGACGTGAAGACGGTGATGAGCGAGCCCGGCAAGGCGATGATGGGCACCGCCCAGGCGAGCGGCCCGGATCGCGCGACGAAGGCGGCCGAGCAGGCCGTCGCCTGTCCGCTGCTCGAGGGCATCGACCTGTCCGGCGCGCGCGGCGTGCTGGTGCTGATCGCGGCGAATCGCAATACCTTCAAGCTCGCCGAGAGCCGCAACGCGATGAATACGATCCGCCGCTATGCGGCCGACGACGCGCACGTGATCTACGGCACGGCGTACGACGAAAGCCTCGGTGACCAGCTGCGGGTGACGGTGATCGCGACCGGATTGACCTCGGGCCGGCGCGCGCAGGCGCCGATCAGCGTCGTGCACAGCGCGCCGGCGCAGCGCACCGGCACCGACAACCTGCCGCTGATGACGCAGGCCGTAGCAAGCGCGGCGCCGGGCGCAGCGCAGGCGCACGACTACAGCGGCCTGTCCACACCCAGCGTCTGGCGCAACAGCCGCAGCGCGTCGTCGCGGGTCGACGCGCTTGTCAGCAACGGCATGGACGAGATCGAGATCCCGGCCTTCCTGCGCCGTCAGGCCGACTGAAGGCGCCGGCATGCGCCGGTTGGCGCGGCGCGCCCGCGAGTCCGGCTGGGGAGCGCTCTCCAGCCGGGCTTCCTACAATTCGCCCATGGTTCAGCAGCGCACCCTCAAGTCGATCATGCGCGCGGTCGGCGTCGGGCTGCACAGCGGGCAGCGCGTCGAATTGACGATGCGTCCGGCGCCGCCCGATACCGGCATCGTCTTCCGGCGTGTCGATCTGCCGTCGCCGGTCGAGATTGCGGTTTCGGCGACGGCGGTGAGCGACGCGCGCATGGCGTCCACGATTTCGGTCGATGGCGATCCGGGCGCGCCCAAGGTGCAGACGATCGAGCATCTGATGTCGGCCTGCTCGGGGCTGGGTATCGACAACCTCGTCATCGACATCACGGCCGACGAGGTACCGATCCTCGACGGATCGGCGGCGTCGTTCGTCTTCCTGCTGCAAAGCGCGGGCATCGTGAAGCAGGATGCGCCCAAGCGCTTCATGCGCATCCTGCGGCCGGTGGAGGTTCGCGAGGGCGAGGGCGCGAGCCTCAAGTGGGCGCGGCTCGACCCGTTCGAGGGCTACAAGCTCGCGTTCGAGATCGAGTTCGACCACCCGGCGGTCGACCAGACCGGGCAGCGCGTGGAGTTCGACATGGGTTCGGGGCAGTACAAGCGCGAGATCGCGCGCGCCCGCACCTTCGGCTTCACGAAGGACGTCGAGTTGATGCGCTCGCGCGGGCTCACGCTCGGTGGCAGCATGGACAACGCGATCGTCATCGACGACCGGCGCGTGCTCAATGCCGGCGGCCTGCGCTACGACGACGAGTTCGTCAAGCACAAGATTCTGGATGCGATCGGCGACATGTGGGTGCTCGGCCATCCGCTGCTCGCTGCCTATAGTGCCTACAAGAGCGGTCACGCGCTGAACAACCAGTTGCTGCGCAAGGTGCTTGCCGATGGCTCGAACTACGAGGTCGTGACCTTCGACGATGCGTCCGACGCACCGGCAGG
Source organism: Burkholderiaceae bacterium (assembly GCA_014879745.1). Lineage (GTDB taxonomy): Bacteria > Pseudomonadota > Gammaproteobacteria > Burkholderiales > Burkholderiaceae_C > CAIKUF01. Next base: position 19,227 of record JACSRM010000311.1, read on the forward strand.
CTTTGCGGATCTGGCACCCGCATGGTGAGCGCCCGGGCCCGGCGGGCGAGATGCTGATCGCGCGCACCCTCTTCGCGCTGCTGGCGGTCGCGGCGATCCTGTGCTTCGCGATGTACGCCGGCACGGGCCAGCGCCGCTGGCTGCGGCTCGGCTGGTTGATCGTCAAGTGGACGATCGTCGCCGGGCTCGGATTCTTCGCCGTCCTGATCCTCGAGCGACTGATATTGATGTTATGAATCGGGCCTGCCGATGAAGGTCTTCTACTGGATCGCGTTCATCATCCTGCTCACGGTCGCGATTCCGTGCGTGGTGTATTTCGGTGCCTACCTCGCGAGCGGGCAGGACCGCCTGCGGCTGATCGCGGTGCGCTTCTTCCGCTGGTCCGCGCTCGTCGTGCTGACGACCTTCAACATCGCGATCTTCAGGCACATCATCCTGATCCTGGTCCACTGGTAGCGGCGGGCCGGACCGCAGCCGTAGCGGCGCGCCAAGCTCAGTGCCGGGTCACGAATTCGCCGGTTTCCTCGATCACGACACCGGCGATATCCTCGCGCGGCACGAAGCCCGCCGAGGGCGGATCGTCGCGCCGCGCGCTGCCGAGCGGGGCGGGATCAAAATCGCTGTCCGCAAAGCTGTCCAAACGGTTGCCGGGTGCGAAGAACGAATCCTGGAAGTTCGTCGAGTCCTGCCACAGCGCATTGCGCTGCGCGCGTCGGTTGGCGACCGTGCTCGTCAGCGTATCGCGTGCCTGGCTGAGCGGTTGCGGTGTCGCGAGCGGCCCGCGGGCGGCCAGTCCGCTTTGCGGCACGAGCAGTTGCAGCTCGGCGATCGTCGGCAGGTTGTCCACCGGGCAGCGCAGGTAGCGTACGCGGCAGGCGCCGAGCACCGATTGCTTGATCTGCATCGCACGCCGCGAACTGCCGCGCTCGGTGTCGAGATCGATCGCCGCCAGGACGCGGCCATTGGCGCTGCAGACGACGAAGGTCACATTCAGCGTGCCCAGCAACTCGTACCAGGAGCGCGTCTGCTCGGGATCATTCGCCTGGCAAAAGCGAATCAGCGGCAGTTTCGCCAGTACCGCATGGTGCGGCAGCGCTTCGCGCAGCAGCCGGTAGACGCGGCGCTCGTCACTGCTGAAGACGGGCCGTGGTGACAGTGCCCATTCGACGGGCAGCGGCGGCGGCTGGCTCGGGCGGCGGCGCGTGCGCAGCAGCAGCGCGGTGCTCATCGATGCGAGCAGGGCCACGGCGGCCAGCGCGATGATCCACGGCAGGATTTGCATGACGGGGGCGCGGTAGTGCCGCGATCAGATCGCGGCGAAGTGCCGCGCTTGCTGCGGCCGACACTCTAGCCGACGAATGCCATCCTGCGCATTCGGGCGGACCCTCTCGGGTGGCGCCCTGCGCGGGGCCGTCGATGGTGGGTGAGTCGCGGCTGCCGCCCGACCCCCCGATGCCTCATTCCGTCGGGAAGAGGGTGCCGATGACGTCGTTGATCTGTTTTGCCTGCAGCTTCATCTGATAGTCCCACTCGGCGGCCTGGGATTCGACGATCTCGCCGACCTGGGATGCAATGTCGTCCGGCGGCAACGCGAGCCAGGCTTCGGACTCGGAGCCCGACCGCTCGACCGTGGCTCCGGCGTTGCGCGCGATCTTGAGCATGGCCGAGTTCTCGCTCAGCGCGTAGATGAAGAGCTTGCTGATGTGGCGATTGCGGGCGTGCAGGATCGCGTGGTCGAAGAGTCGCGCGCCCAGGCCGCGGCCGCGCGCATGCTTGCTGACGCTCACGCCGAACTCGGCCATCGCCGCCTGGCCCTTGATCTGCGGTGCCGGCGCATACGCCAGATGCGCCATCGCGATCAG
>JACSRM010000183.1 GCA_014879745.1 Burkholderiaceae bacterium
CTCGGCGCCGCGCGACTGCGGCACGCGCATGCTCGTCAAGCGCGGCGAGACAGTCGGAACGATCGGCGGTGGCCGCCTCGAGCTGGAGGCGATCGCGACCGCGCGGGCGATGCTCGGCGAAGCCCCGGATGCGTCGCTCGCCGAGCCGCGCAGCGAACATGTCGCGCTCGGTCCGTCGCTCGGCCAGTGCTGCGGCGGCGCGGTGACGCTTGGCTACGCAAGCCTCGACGCCGGCGTGCTGCAACGCTGGCGCGACGCCGCGCCGCTATTCCACCTGCAGCTCTACGGCGCCGGACATGTCGGACGCGCGATCGCGACGCTGCTTGCGACGCTCGACGCGAGCGTCGACTGGATCGACGAACGCGAAGACGCCTTCCCGCCGCGCAGCACGCTTCGGACGCCGTGGCCGCCGCACATCCGCCGGGTCTGCGTCGACGTCGTCGAAGCCGAGGTCCGCAGCGCGACGCCCGGCGCGTACTACCTCGTGCTGACGCACGATCACGACCTCGACCTGCGGATCACCGAGGCGATCCTGCGGCGCGGCGATTTCGGCTTTCTCGGCCTGATCGGATCGCAGACCAAGCGGGCGCGTTTCGTGCATCGCTTCGAGCGGCGCGGCATTCCGATCGAGACGATCCGGCGCATGACGTGCCCGATCGGCGTCGAAGGGATCGTCGGCAAGCAGCCCGAGGTGCTTGCGCTTGCCGCCGTCGCCCAGCTGCTGCAGGTCGCGTCGCGCCGCTGAGGCGACAGCCGGCGTTCAGGTGCCGCCGATGCGGCGCAGCGCCTTCAGATCGAGCACGCGCACCGTATAGCCCTCGACCTCGATCACGCCGCGGTCGGACAGGTTGCGCATCAGCCGCGACATCGTCTCCGGCGTCATGCCAAGCTGCGAGGCGATATCGCTCTTGCGTTCGACGAGCTGCACGACGCCGCGATTGGCCTGCGCGCCGTCCGCCGACTGGCGCGCGCACAGCCAGCTCGCGAGACGCGCCGGCGCATCCTTGTGCATCAGTTCGTGGGTATGCGCCGTCAACCGGTGCACCTCGCGGGCCAGGCTCACGAGCAGGCACTTTGCAAGCTGCGGGCGCTGATCGAGGAGCGTCTGCAACGGGTCGCGCGCCAGCTCCGCGACGCGCACAGGCGTCAGCGCGACCGCGTCGAGCACGTGCGCGCCGTCCAGCCAGACCGAGCTTGGATCGAGCCAGGCCGGGCCGTGCACCAGGCGCTCGGTGCGCATCGCGCCGCCGGCCGCAGCCACGCCCATCGCCACATCCCCGCTGAGCAGGACGACGAGCGCGCGCGACGATTGACCGCGCGCGAAGACGACCTGCCCGGCACCGACGCTGCGCAGCTCGGCGATCGCGTCGAGCGCCTCGACATCGACGCGCGACGCGACGGCCGCACCCAGCACCTCGTCCCAGCGCACCGCATGGCCCGCCGCGGCGGCCCGTGCCGCACTGCGCGCCTGCGGGATCCGGGGCGCACGGGCGATGACGAGCTCGGGAATGATCGAGTTCATGGCAAGCGCTCGTCTGTCGTGTTCTCCGCCGATGGGATGACCATCATCCGGGCGGACTTTCGCTTGCCGGTCGCCAACTCGTGTTGCGCCAGATCAATGGCGGCGCGCCATGCCAGCGAAACGGGACTGCCGGCTGCGCAGTGTCAATGCAGACGCAACGGGCCAGGAATGGACGTGGCCGGGCGTCGGGCGCCCTGCTTCTACCCAGCCGTCCCACTGCGCGGCGGCCCCGACAAGAACCCGCCGAGGCTCCCAAGGAAGCCTCGCAGTCCGGCGCGGCTGTCGATGGATGGCGGCGAACGCCCGCAAACACAAAAGCCCCTGAAGTCAGGGGCTTTGTGTGCTTCCATGTACCTCGGTGAACCTTGGCGGATCAACTCATGGCAGAAGCGTTCGCGGGAAAGTCGCGCGATCATCGCCGCGTCCCTTTCGATTCATTCCAACAGCGCCGCCACGCGCGCGAGCACGTCGCCGACAAGCTCGGGCGGCGCGGCCTCGATCAGTTCGGCGCGTCGCGCCTGCCAATCGAGCGTCCGCATCTGGTTGCAGAGCACGACGCCATCCGTGCGCAGCCCGGCGCCGGACAGCGGCACAGTCCACGCCTTGCCGCGGGCGAAGGCGCCGCCGCGTGTCACGGGGCAGGCCAGCGCCAGGCCGAAGCGGTTGAAGGCTTCGGGCGACAGGATCAGCGCCGGGCGCATGCCTTGCTGCTCATGCCCGGCCGCAGGATCGAAGCTCAGGCGCACCAGATCGCCGCGGCGCGGCACCCAGGGGCGCCGGCTCGCGCTCACCATGCCTCGCGTCCTGCGGGCGGGGCGCTGTCCCAATCGTCGGCGGCCGGCATGTCGCCGGGCTTCATGCCGCGCAACAGCTCGGCGAGCGTGTAGCGCTTGCGCCGCGGCGCGAGCGTCAGGGCGCGGCCATCGCTGGCAATCTCTACCTCGTCACCTGCCGCAAGGCCGATCTGACGCAACATCGGGCGCGGCAGCGTCACGGCAACCGATCCGCCCACGGCGCGAAGCTTGGCGATGTTCATGCTCGTTCTCTCCATGCGCTGCGATGTTACACGGATGTTCTACCCCGCAGCGCCCGCACGTCGGGGGGCGCGCGCGGGCGGGCTTTCGCGCGGCAATTGCGGCCGGGCATCGACTCCAGCATCGGGGCCAGGTCCCGCGCCGCGACCTGCGCACGCTTCGGCCCGGCGCGGGCGTGTACAGGCGTCTGCGCCGGGGCCGGTGTGCCAAGGCTGGCGCCAAGCCGCGCCGGCCGGGCAAGGGAACCCGGTTTTCGCCCTCGGGGATCAGTCTCGGGCTAGGCGCGGCGAAACTCGTTCAATCGTCGTCCGGTGCCTTCGGCTCGTCGCGCGCGCTCATGCTGCCCTCGCCGACAGCGCAATAACCGGTGCCGCCGGCCGTGCCCGGAACTCGGCCCACTTGGCGAGCAGGTCGCGCCGCTCGGTGGCGAAGTCGGCGCGGTTGTAGGACGCCCGGATGCGGTCGCTTTCCTTGTGCGCGAGGCACGCTTCAACGGCGTCGGAGCGCGCGGCGCCGGTCTCGTTCGCCCAGGTCGAGAAGGTCGCCCGACAGAGCCCGTGCACCGTCGTGCGCTCGCGCATGCCGAGGCGGTCGAGTACGGCGAGCATCGCCATGTTCGATTGCGGTTCGCCCTCGCGCATCGTTGACGGGAAGATCAGCCGCGCGTCGTGCCCGATCTGACCGCGCAGTATCTCGACGGCGCGCGCGCTCAGGTAGACAACATGATCTTCGCCGGCCTTCATCCGCTCGCCCGGCACGGTCCAAGTCGCCGCGTCGAGATCGACTTCGCGCCACTCGGCATAGATCGCTTCGGACGTGCGCGCGGCGGTCAGGATCGCGAATTCGAGCGTTCGCGCCGCCGTGCCCTCGGCCGCGCGCAGCCGTTGCGCGAAGGCGGGCGCCTCGGCGTAGGCCAGCGCGGCGAGCTTGCCCTTGCGCTCGCGCTTCGATCCTTCGGTCATCTTGCGGCGGATCGCTGCAGCCGGGTTCGTCGCCGCGCGCTCATGGAAGACGGCATCCTCGAAAACCGCGTCAATGCGTTGCCGGATGCGCCGCACCGTCTCGGGCACCGTCTCGCCCTTGAGGTTGCGCGCGTGCTCATGCGGTGTCACTGACGACAGCGCGGCGAGCAGCTCGGGCGCCTTCACGTCGGCGATTGGCGCATGCCAGATCGCGGCCGGGATGTGGTTCTCCAAGCTCGAGATCCATTGCGCCGCGTGCTTGGGCGTGCGGGTGCGCTCGATAACCCTCTCGTGGTAGTCGCGCGCGCAGCGGGCGAGCGTCCATGTCTCGCGTGCGCGCTCGGCCTTCGCCGCCGCTTCGGCCTCGGCAGCAGCTTGCCGGGTGCGGTCGCGCTCGTCTAGCGGATCGACGCCGCCGGACAGCAGCTTGCGCACCTTGTCGGCCAGCTCGCGCGCGCCGGTGAGACTCGCGCCGGCCTGCGCCACACTTTGCCGGGGCGCGATACCAAGCCCCATTTCGCGGCGCCGGGCGCTTGGCGCGGTGTACCGGAAGACCCATATTGCGCTATCGGCCCGGACGCGCAGGATCAACCCGCCGCCGTCTCCATGATCGCCCGCGCTCGCCGCGTGAACCTGCCGCGCCGCGAGCTTTGGCAGCCGCCCGCCGCTGCGCTTTTTCGTGTCCGACATACAGGCCCCGAAAGTTAGCGGGTACTAATCCGCCAGCCAGTCCGCCAGTAAGCGCCGCGAGCAGCTTGCACGCAGGCGCCGCTTCGGTGCACTTTTCGGAGTGTGTCAGGGAGAAAAACTGTCGTCAAATCAACGACTTACTGGATTCTCGCTTGCACCCTTGTTGCACTGTCGTGCATCTTGGGTAAGGAGTATCCTGGCGGAAGAGGTGGGATTCGAACCCACGTTAGCCTGAAAGGCTAAACCAGATTTCGAGTCTGGCGCAT
>JACSRM010000529.1 GCA_014879745.1 Burkholderiaceae bacterium
AGCACGATGCGCTTCAACTCGACCGCGCGGTGCGGGCTGCGGCAGCCCTGCAGGATCACGAAGCCCGCCGCCTGCGTACCGGGCCCGGCCTCGACGATGAAATGGCGAAAGTCCGGGAACCGCACCGCGCCCTCGTGCTGGGTGCGCTCCCACGGCGTGATCGAAGGCAGGTTCGCCGGGTCGCGCTCGACGCCAAGCACGAAATCGAGGTCCGACAGCATCGTCGGGCGCAGGCGCACCGGGTCGTGCAAAGCGTTCGCGGTCATCGCAATCCTGTATTGGCTGAACGCGAGTGTGCCAGCACACGCACGGGCGCCGACGTGCACCGCGACGGCGATCGGCGGCCGAAGCCGCCTTGGCGACGCGTCCCTTCGGTTCGTCGGGCAAGCGCGCAGCGTGGTCGTGGACATGGCGCCTCCGTGATCGGGCGGCTGCAGCGCATGCGTCACAGGCGCGTTCAAGCGGCGGACGTTCGCCCGTCACCGTTCGAACCAGAACGTCTCGACCCGTCGATGGAACTGTTGCGCTGACGCCCGCCCGCGCCCGGCGAGCCAACGCTCGGCAGTTGCCCTGCAGGCGGCGTGCATCGTCCGCTCGCGCTCACGGTGCGCAACCTGCCTCGCGCTGCGACTTCAACGCCAGCACGAGCACCAGATCGGCGGCCGCATCGTGGTGGTATAGCGCGCCGTAGCCGCGCGCACCCTGACCGATCACCAACTCGCGCAGATCGGCGCCGACCCGTCGTCCGATCAGCGGATGGCGCTCGAGGATGGAGCAGGCGTCGATGATGTCGCCGATGCGCGCATCGATATCCGCCGCTTCATGTGCCAGCAGATGCTCGACGATGCGATCGACGTCGAGCGTGACGCGCTCGGCGAACTCGACACGCGCCACGCGGCCGCCTACAGCGCCAGCTTGCGCGACTTCGGGCGCGTTGTCGCGCGCCCCGCCGCCTTGTCCTGCATGTAGCGTCGCATGTCGGCCAGCGCAATCGCCTTGCCGCTGCGCTCGAACTCCTCGAGCCGCTGCCGCGCGAGCGCTTCGAACGCCTGCCGCGCCTCGGCCTCGGCGGCCTTCGCGGCGACCGCCTCGACGATGAATCCATGCGGGCTGATGCCGGCTGCCGCGGCCGCCTTGGCGACGCGTTCCTTCAGTTCGTCGGGCAAGCGGATCGTGGTCGTGGACATGGCGCCTCCGTGATCGCGCCACTGTAGCACGCGAGTGTCACAGGCGTGTTCATGCGGCGGACTTTCTCCCGCAACCGTTCGAACCAGAACGCCTCGACCCGTTTGCCCTCGTCGTCGAGCCGCCACGACTCGATCACGACCCTGCCGCGGCCGTCGTCCGACCGGCAGCGCCAGACCGTGTGGCCGGGCGGCAGTCCATCGCCGATCGCCTCACGGACGGTTGGCAGGATCTCGTCCCATTCGGCCAGCCAGTCGTCGCCCGCCCGTCGGGCAGCACAGCACGCGCACCGCGGAACAAGGTCCGCGGATTACCCATCAATCCTCCCCAGGGGCGCGGTGCGCTTGCCGCGATGGAGAAGTCAGTGATGCGCCATGCACAGCCAGTTCGGCATGCCGCCGGGGAACGCCATCACCGCGATGACTCATGCCTCGGCTCTTCACACCGTGCTCATCATCGTTTCGGATCTTCGACCTCGATCAGGCGGGCCACGCACACCAAGAGCTTGCGAACACCGCCCAATTCGAACTTGACGCGGGCAAGCGCGTATCCATCGACCTCCCCGACTTCGAGCACCTGCCCCCGTCCGTACTTCCAATGCTCCACACGCTGACCCACAGCCACATGCTGCAGCCAGGCTGGATGACTGCCGAGAGCCAGTGCGGCGCCGGGCTTGTCGAATCGCGCAAGTTCGATGTCGAATTTCTGAACGCCATACGGTCCGAAGTCGATTCGGACAACTTCCTGTTCGTCGACTCGACGAACATCGAGCACCTTCCCGCACCCGAATTTGCGACTCAGCACTCGCTGGTCGGCAATGAAACCCCGCCAGTCGACGGCGGGCCCGCCTGCTTCTTCCACTTGCCCCGCGCCACCTTGTGCACTGCGCCGGTTCACCGCGCGCCACATCTCGGCGGTCAGCTCGAGCACCCGGTCGCGCAGCTGCGGATAGTCCATCTCCAGAAAATCGAGACCCCACCTGTCACGCTGCCAGGTGAACACGTTGTGCCCCACGTACCGCCCCGCCATCTCGGGGGGCCAACGGTAGTAGTACCAGAAGCGGTCGCGGGGGTACCAGCGCAACACCAGATTCACCGTCGTGCCGCTGCACTGATACAGCGTGCCCGTGTGCCACACGCACAGCGAGGTAGCAAGCGTGCCCTGCCAGTATTGGTAGTCGAGGGCGAGCACCGCCGAGAGCGTTGCGGCATCGAGGCGCTGCGCCATGGCGGCGTGCGCCATCGTCTGCTCCAGCGATTCGCGGTACAAGAGATCGTGCTCATGCTCGTCGCTGTCCTGCCAGCCTTTCCCGATCCACCGAACCGATTGATTCCACAACGCGACCGCCTCGTCCAGATCGTCAGCCGATGGCGGCGGTTCACCCGCGGAGAACGCGGCGAAGGCCTCGACGACCGGATCGGGTACGGGGCTGAACCCGGCTGGGACATCGATCGGATGGGCCAAGGCATCCGCATCCTCGGCGTCCGGTGCCGAACGCAGAAGCGCGTCGCTCGAAGCGATCGAGCGGCGACCCCAATGCGGACCGAAGTCAACCGTCAACTGCGCCTGACTCTCGGAGTTGGGGCCGTCGCTCGCCACGGCCGCGAGGCCGAAACCGAACTTGCGATGCCACACGACGCGGCCCGCCGCGGGAGTTGTTGGCCATTGGCTCGGCCCGGGAACGGCATCGTCGCTCACGTCGTTGTCCGATGCCGCTCGAGATTGAGCGCCAGCAGCCGGCGCAGGATCTCGTCGTCGGGCATCGCGGCCGAATAGTCGGCCCAGCCGTAGGCGGCGGCGACGGCGGCGTCCAGCGCCTCGTGCGCCTGCGCGAGCCAGGCCGGGCGCTGGTTGTAGAGATTCGTCAGCGTGCGCCTGGCGACTTCCTTCTCGAAGCCGGGTCGGGCGACGATGCGGTCCGGGTACGGCGAGCTGCTCATGCCCAGCGGAACGACCTCGGGAATGCGCTCGGTCCACTCGGGCGGGTTCAGCCAGGCGTCGCGCAGCTCGACGAGGCGCTTCGCGGCGCGGGCAATCGCTTCGGCGTGGGGGCGGACTGCGGGCGGCAGATCGGCGGGGATCACGGCGCCGCCCTCCAGCGCCTCGGTGCGCTGGTGCGCGGTGTCGGCGGGGGTGAGGCCGGCGGGGAAGGCGAAGGTCTCGAAGCAGGTGGTCGGCGTGTAGCGCGGGTCATTGCCCTTGCCCATCCATGTGCACATGCGCAGCGACCAGAGTTCGTGCGATCGGCTGTGCAGGATGCCGAAGGTGGCGTCGTCGGCGCGGGCGGTGGCGACGAGTTGGTGATCAGCGAGCACATCGCACTGCATCCAGACGAACAGGCGAAACTTCGCAACCACAGGCGTGGCGATGTAGCGCGGCAAACCAGCGAGTGCTTTGCGCATCTTGGGAATCGGCTCGGCCAGGAGCCACCAGTTCTCGCGATATGAGGCTCGCTTGTTGGAGCGTCGCAATGGCATGACCTTGGCGCGAACGTGCTCGAAGGGAAGCGTGAAGAGCGCCGCTTGGGCCTGCGGCATGTCCACGCCGAAATCGACGATCCACGTGTCCGACCAGCGCCGCGTCATGTCCATGCCATTGGCCCAGCGCTTGACGACCTCGGCGTTCGAGCGGCCCTGCGGGTTGGGTTGCCGCAGCCACGTGCGCGCCTGCTCTCCTTCGACGTCGAACGCCCCGGCCTTGACGGTCGCGACGAAGGCACTGCCCGAATTCGCGCCGAGCTTGCGCGCCTGGGTCAGATTCACGTCCGCTGTGAGATCGGCATGTATCGCTGAAACCTGCGCGCCGTCGAGCGCGACAGGCTGGCCGCTGTCCCCGAACGCGACCAGCGAGACGCGCACCGCGGCACCGTCGTTCACCCACGGGAGGTCGCTCCACGCATCGAAGATCGGCATCGAAGCAACGATGCGGTCGAGCACTTCACGGTTCGCGCCGCCGCGGACCGAATTGGTCGCGACCAAACCGGCGACGCGCAACCGCCCGGACTCGATCTGCGCCCTCGCCTTCTCGAACCAGTAGCACACCAGATCGGCAAAGCCCGGCACGCGGTCCGCGTAGGCCGAACGCAGTCGCTCCGAGTAGGCGACGCCCAGCTCGCCCCACTGCTTCTTGGTGCCGAGAAACGGTGGATTGCCGACCACGGCATCGGCCTTCGGCCACGCCGCCTCGCGCCCGTCGGCGCCGAGCACCGCATCGCGGCATTCGATGTGATCGAGCGGCTCGAGCACCGGCTGCGTCTTGAAGCCGTAGCCCTTGTCGAGC
>JACSRM010000263.1 GCA_014879745.1 Burkholderiaceae bacterium
AGCGTGATCTTCGCCGGCATGTCGGGCTCGGCGCTGGCCGACGCCGCGGCCTCGGGCAAGGTCATGCAGGCGCTGATGACGCGCGACGGCAAGTACCCGCCGGCGTTCGCCGCCGCGCTGACCTGCGTGTCGTCGGTGATCGGGCCGATCATTCCGCCGTCGATCCCGCTCGTGCTCTACGCGCTCGTGTCCGACACCTCGGTCGGCTACCTTTTCCTCGGCGGCATCGTGCCGGGCCTGCTGCTCGGCGCGGTGCAGAGCGGCCTCGTCGCCGCCGTCGCCCGGCGCCGCAACTTCCCCGTCGAGGAGCGCGTGCCGCTGTCGCAGCTGCCGCGCATCACCTGGGAGGCGGTGCCCGCGCTGCTGATGCCGGTGATCCTGCTGGGCTGCATGTACAGCGGCATCACGACGCCGACCGAGGCCGCCGCGGTCGCCGCGGCGTATGCGCTGGCGGTGTCGGCGCTGCTGTACCGCAGCGTCGGCGCGCGCGACGTCTACCAGTCGCTCGTCGTCAGCGCGCGCATCACGGTGTCGATCGGCATGCTGATCGCCGGCGCGCTGGTGTTCAACTTCGTCATCGCCTCGGAGAACATCCCGAAGACGCTGAGCACTGCGCTCGCGGCGCACGAGTTGACGCCGCTCGCGTTCCTGCTCTCGGTCAACGCGCTGCTGCTCGTGCTCGGCTGCTTTCTTGAAGGCACGACGATCATCCTCGTGATCCTGCCGGTGCTGACGCCGACCGCGACCGCGCTCGGCATCGACCCGGTGCACTTCGGCGTGATGTGCATCGTCAACATCATGCTCGGTCTGGTCACGCCGCCGTACGGGCTGCTGCTGTTCATGATGAACAAGATCGCCGACGTCTCGCTCACCGAACTGGTGCGCGAGGTGATGCCGTTTCTCGCCGTGATGATCGCCGCGCTGGCGGCGATCATGCTGTTTCCGGACCTGACGCTCGCGCTGCCGCGGTTGCTGGGCTACAAGGGCTGAGCTGTGACGCATTCCGGCTCGGAGCGCGCGATCCTGGTCGGCCTGATTGGCGCCGGCATCCAGCGCTCGTTGACGCCGGCGATGCACGAGGAGGAGGCGCGCGCGCAGTGCCTGCGGCTGAACTACCAGCTGATCGATCTCGACGCGGCCGGGGTTGGCGCCGAGAAGCTGCCGGTTCTGATCGAGGCCGCGCGAATGATCGGATTCGCCGGGCTGAACATCACCTACCCGTGCAAGCAGGCGGTGATCCCGCTGCTCGACGAGTTGTCGGACGAGGCTGCCGCGATGGGCGCTGTCAACACCGTCGTCTTCGATCGCGGTCGCGCGGTCGGCCACAACACCGACGGCTCGGGATGGGCGTGGGGCTTCGAGCGCGCGCTGCCGGGTGCCGACCTGAGCCGGGTGGTGCTGCTCGGCGCCGGCGGCGCCGGGTCGGCGATCGCGCATGCGGTGCTGCGCATGGGGGCCGCACAACTGCGGATCGTCGATGCCGAGCCCGGCCGCGCCGATCGCGTGGCCGCGGCGCTCGCGCGGCACTACGGCCCGGGACGCGCGAGCGCGGCAGGCGATATCGGCAACGCGCTTACCGGTGCGACCGGCCTGATCCACGCCACGCCCACCGGCATGGACAAGGTCCCGGGGCTGGCGCTTGCGGCCGATCTGTTGCGGCCGGAGCTGTGGGTGTCGGAGGTCGTCTACTTCCCGCTCGACACCGCGCTGCTGCGGGCGGCGCGGGCGCGCGGCTGCGCAACGGTCGATGGCGGAACGATGGCTGCGGGGCAGGCGATCGGTGCGTTCGAACTTTTCACCGGCCGCCGCGCCGACCCCATCCGCGTCGAGGCGCATCTGCGCGGTTTGCTCGCCGGGGGCGCCAGCGCGGCTTGAACGCGAGCCGGCGTCGCGGCTCGCCGTTGTCGGCCCTGCGCGTGGCGCAGCGCAGGAAGGCGCTGCGGGAGTTGCCTCAGCGAATGCCCGCTCCGGCCAGCGCGTCGGCCGTCCACTCGCGGTCGGCGAGCGGCTTGGTGTGCTTCATGCCGCCGGTCTCGGCGATGAAGCCGGTCAGCGAATAGGTGCGGCCGATCAGGTCGTAGGTCGCGAACATGTCGGTGTACGGCGCGGGCAGGTCGTAGCTCGGCGCCATGTAGGCGAAGCCGGCGCGGTAGATCTGGCCACGCGCGTCGTACTCGTCCGACGCCAGCGCCGCCCACGAGTCCTCGTCGAGGTAGAAAGTGCGCTTGCTGTAGACGTGGCGCTTGCCTTCGCGCAGCGTCGCCTCGACGACCCACACCCGGTGCAGTTCCCAGCGCACGAGGTCGGGGTTCAGGAAGTTCGGCTTCAGCAGGTCGGCCTGCTTCGAGCCGTAGACCGCCGCGTAGTCGTTGTACGGAACGTAGATCTCCTTCTTGCCGACGAGCTTGAAGTCGAAGCGGTCCATCGAGCCGATGAAGATGAAGATGTCGTCGAAGGTGTTGCCGCCGGCGGTGCCGGGGTTGGGCGTGTCGAACGCGAAGTCGGGCGCCACCTTGACGCGGCGCTGGCCCGGAAGGTAGCTCCAGGCGCGGCGGTCCTTGTTGCCGATGTCGAGCGGGTCGACGATCAGCAGCGCCTCGCCGGCGCGGCGGGCCGGTGCGGTATAGGTCAGCTTGATGCGCCAGTAGGTCTCGGCGGCGGTCTTGGTGTTGTCCCAGTACGGGTAGTCCTGGACGCTGTCGCCTTCGGTCGCGAGCGACGCGCGGCCGCTGGCGTCGACCACGAGGTTGCGGTACTTCGACTCGTAGGCCGGGCCGTTGAAGCGCACGAGGTGGTTCCACATCGCCTCGTAGCCATCCTTCGGGATCGGGAACGGGAAGCCGGCGTGCGCGCCTTCGATCGAGCGGCCGCCGTTGCCGGTCTTGGCCGTCGTCGCGACCTTCGCGGTGTTGTCCTGCAGCCACTTCGGGAAGGCGACGCTGCGGTGCGTCGGGTAGACGTCGATGCGAAACGCCGGGTACTGCTTCATCAGCGCCTTCGTGCCTTCGGTCAGCTTGTCGGTGTACTGCGCCATGTTCTTGGCGTCGATCGCGAACTGCGGCTTCTCGTTCGCATACGGGTTGGGGCGGATGCCGTCACCGGGCTTGAAGCCGGCCGGCGGCGTCGTCAGGCCGCCGGTGTAGGCGGGGATGGTGCCGTCCTTGTTGCCGGCCTTCTCGGCGCCGACTGCGGTCAGTGTCGTGCCCAGGGCCTTGGCCTGTTCGGCCGTGATTGCCGCCTGCGCGGCACCGCCGATGAGCCCGGCAATGACGCCGGCGAGCAGGGTGGGTTGCAGTTTCATCATCGTCTCCAGTGTCGATCGAAGGTTAGAAGGTGGTCTTGAAGGTCAGGTAGATCGAGCCGCGGTCCTTCAGCAGCGTCGTGAAGCCGTTTTGCGAAGTGACCATCGTGCCGTTGTCCTTGGTGCGGCCGAAGTAGTCGATGTACTTCAGGTCGAAGCGGTACTTCTGGTAGATGTCGGCGCCGAGGCCGATTGCGTAGTTGCCGTTGCCCTGGTTGCCGCCGAAGATGGTCGGCGCGTTGCCCGACAGTCCGTAGAACACCGCCATCGGCGCCGACAGGTCGACGCCCGGGAAGACCTGGTACCAGGTCGGCGTGAACGCGGCCGACACGCCGAAGTAGTTGCGCGTGACGCAACCGTCCCACTTGTCCTTGCCGGTGCACGGCGCGTAGCCCTCGCCCATGAAGAGGTTGGCGCCGCTGTCGACCGACGCCAGGTGCGCCCAGACCAGTTCGGTGGCCCAGGTCGCGGCGTCGAAGACGGCGGTCTTCGGGATGACGCCGAGCAGGTTGACGAGGCCGTTGGCGGTATTGCCGCGCGGGCCGGCCGTCTCGCCGCCGGGCAGCACGCCGGCCGCCGCAGCGTTGCCGAAGATCGCCGCGTTCAGCGGCGTGTTGTGGCGGTACGAGAGTTCGGCGCCGACGCTGACGCCGCCGATGTTCTTCGCCAGGCTCAGCCCGTAGAGGCTGATGTGGTCGGGATAGATCAGGTTGTACTGGCTCGTGTTCGGGCCGAACTTGGTCAGCAGCACCTGGGGCAGCTTGTCCGAGTAGTTGCGGTAGTAGGCGCCGAGCGTGCCGTCGAGCCACTGCGGGCTCCAGCGCGCGCCGATGCCCCAGTCGCCGGAATTGCCTGGCGCGAGGTCGCCGCCGTTGGTGGCGAAGCCGAGCGGCCCGAGGAACTGGCGCTCGGGGCCGCGGAAGGCGAAGTCGACCGGGCCGAGGAAAGTGCCGCCTTCGGGGTAGCGGAACGACTCCCACTCGAGGTAGTACTGCGCCATCACCGTCAGCTCGTCGGTGAGGCCGGCCTGCGCCGAGATCTGGTTCAGCGGACGGAACAGCTCCTTCGCCTCGGCGCCCGGCGTTGCAAAGCCCTTCTGCAGGTCGAGCGGGTTTTGCGCATAGGCGATGCCGTTCAGGTTGCCGTTGACGAACAGCGACTCGCCCCAGTATTGCGTGTGGCGGCCCAGCTTGACCGTCAGCGGAACGCTGCCGAGGTCGAAGCGGCCGAAGACGAAGGCGTCGAGCAGTTCGGCGTCCGGGCCGCGGTAGAGGTCGCGCGTGTAGTCGGTGTAGCGGTTGTCGGCGTAGCTCGCGATGCCGGCGTAGAGCGGGTTCGAGCGGCCGTAGTCGCCGTACGCGCCGTCGACCCAGAACTGGGCGCTGATGCGTCCGCCGAAGCGCTTCTGGTAGACGACGTCGAGCTCGGTGAGCCAGTCCAGGCGCTGGGCGACCATGTCGCCGTTGTCGAAGCTGTAGGTGCCTTCGTCGTAGAGCTGGTTGTTGCCGATCTTGTCGTCGCGGCCTTCGACGCGCATGCCCAGATTCAGGCGCGGCGTGTTGTCCCAGCGCACCGAGAGGTCGGGGTTGCCGGTGTCGAATTCGAACGCCAGCGCGGCGCCGCCGTGCAGCAGGCCGGCGCAGGCGGCCGCAGCCGCGATCGCGATGCGCTGGACGCGGACATGCGGCCGCCGCCGCGTGGATTGGGTGCCTTGGATCACGAGAACTCCTGTCGGGTTGGATGTCGCCCCGCTCGGAGGCGGGCACGAGGGAACGGACGGAATTCTGGGTAGGCGGGGGTGTCGAGCCCCCCCTCTTGGCGGGGAGGGAAGCGAGCCTGCGTGGGGCGCGTTGACGGGGCTTACTGAGCCGGCCGCATGAAGTTTCAATTTCTCGTGGCCGAACGAGCCAGAGCGTCATGGACAAGGAAGACGCTCGATTTCAGAAGCTGGAGCAACTGCACGAGAGGCGCCAGCAAGTGGTGCGATTGCATCGGCGAGGCACTGGCGTGATGGAGATCTTGGCGCCGGCGGGACTGAGCTACCCGACCGTGCGCAAGGCGATCGATCTGTTCGCGCAAGGCGGCTGGTCGGCCATCGAGCCGGCCCCCCGGGGCCGCAGCGCCGGTGACGGGCGGCTGCTGAGCAGCGAGCAGGAGGCATCGGTGCGGCGCACCATCTGCGACAAGCGACCCGAGCAGCTGAAGATGGAGTTCGCGCTGTGGACGCGTGGCGCGGTGATGCAGGTCATCGAGCGCGAGTTCGGCATCCGGCTGTCCATTCGGACGACCGGCGAGTACCTGCGCCGCTGGGGCTTCAGGCCGCAAAAGCCGATCAAGCGGGCCTACGAGCAACGCCCCGAGGCGGTCAAGCAGTGGCTCGATCAGGTGTACCCGGCCATCGAGCGTCGGGCCAAGGCCGAGGGCGGCGAGGTCCACTGGGGTGACGAGACGGCGCTCGTGAACACCGATGTGCGCGGGCGCAGCTACGCGCCGCGCGGCAAGACGCCGGTGACTTTTGGCCCGGGCGGCACCCGCGAGAAGCTGTTGATGATCTCCACCGTCACCAACCAGGGCCGCGCCAACTGGATGATCATCGATGGCGCCTTCAACCACGAACGGCTGATCGAGTTCCTCGACGCGCTGCGCCGCGACTGCCGGCGCCGGCGCAAGAAGGTCTTCCTCGTTCGGGACCGCGTGCATCGCTGCAAGCCCGTGAAGGCTTGGCTGGCCGAGCACCGGCGCGACATCGAAGTCTTCTTCCTGCCCAGCTACAGCACCGAGCTCGATCCGGATGAGCGGCTCAACGCCGACTTGAAACACGCCATCGGCTCCAAGGTACCCGTTCGCACGAAAGCCAAGTTGCGCGCCGCGGCCGATGAGCACATGCAATTCATCGCAGCCAATCGCGATCGCGTCTGCAGCTACTTCCAAGACCCGATCGTCAAGTACGCGGCGTGAAGACTTCATCGTGCCGGATCAATAGGCGCGGCGGGGCGATGACCTGTCTGCCGTGTGCATGGCGATGCTGTCGACGGCAACGCACACGCTAAGATCGTGCGCAGGATCGGTTGTTCGCGCGTAGCGTCGCTTCATGTACAAGGTCATCGCCCTCTCGCTGCTCGTCGTGCTGATGGGCTGCACAGCGACGTCGCCGGATCAGGCTCCGACGTGTATTCGTGGCGATCCGGGCGGATCGCAGTGGTGCCAGGCCAAGACCTACTTCTACGCACCCTGACGCTGCCGCGCGCGAACGCAAACGTCGCCGGCCCGCTGTCACCAGTCTTCAGCTGTGGCAGATTTGTGGCAAAGACCCGCAATGGCGCGAACCTGCCACGAAAAAAGGCCCGCACTTTCGTGCAATCCTTTGATCGTCTTCGGTCTTCTTTGGCTCCCCGACCTGGGCTCGAACCAGGGACCTACGGATTGACAGCGCGCCATCGCTTCGAGCTTGGCGGTCGGTGCGGGGTCAGGCTGCTCCAGGTCAGGAGACAGCGAAGCGTGCGCGCTCTTTGGCCGGGGCGGTGAAGGTTTCAGTCTGGAAGAACGGTCGATGGCTTGCGGCATGAAACAGACTCGGTGCAGTTGCGCGGCGTCGTTCGCCGCATCGCGTGTAGCGACTGCCGCGCAGGCTCACATGACCACCGCTTGCGCAATGCGCGAGGCCATCCGCGGTGCTGTTGCCCGCCATTGCCTTCGCGGCCGCATCAAGTCCCCGCGGCCACGGCGCGTTCGACTTCCTCCAGGGCTTGCGGATGGGCTACGAGCAGCTTGCGCAGCGCGGGCAATCGTCGACGCGCCGCGTTGCGCAACTGCGCCGGTACGTCAGCCGCCGATTCCACGATGTTCACGTGGTCGTCCTCCACCAGCGCCGCCGCCAACGTGGCCGCCTGCAGCAGGTCCTTGTCGGCCTTGGCGAGGTCGTGCCGGCGGTTCGCGCTCGAGTACAGCTTGTGCCAGACCAGTCGCTGCGGCGCCGGGACGGCGACCGAAATGCAATGACCGCCCGCCAGCAGGCTGGTGCGTCGCGGTTCGCGCAGCAGGTAGTCGAAATGCGGCACCGCCTGCGCGTGCCATTGCAGCTCAGGCAGAACAACGAGCCGGCCAAGTTGCGGCCCTGGCGTCAACATGTCGACACGCAGACCGTCTTGGCCTTTGCGTTTGACCGAGGTCGATGGCGCGCCGGGAGCCAGCCCCGGGACCGGCACGAACTCCAACTGGGTCGCCTGCATCGTCTGCAGGAACGACAGCGACGCCGCCAGTTTCAGCGCCTGGCGCCGTGCAAGGTCCACGTCCTGGGTGCGCGAGGCGACCGCCCGCAGACCCAGTTCATTGAGCCAGGCCATGTAGGCCAGCGTGCCGACGAGCATCAGGCCGCCGTCGAACAGCCCCCGGTTGGATAGCTCGACCAGCACCCGCGCCACATCCTTGTCCGCCACCTGGAAGCCGAGCTGCCGCAGGGCCCGCACCTGCCTCTCGGCCCAGGCGGCGAACTCGATGCGACCACGCATAGCCTCGAGGGCCGCGCTGTCGCCATCCTTGCACACCAGGTCCTCGCTTTGCCGGCCGGCCACCGCGTAGTAGCGGCGGTACCAGTAGCCATGGCCGGTGCCGGTGCGCAGCGAAAGCGTACCGGGCGTGCCGGGCAGCAGTCTGCCTTCGTTGCGCGAACGCTCGGCCAGTTCGGCGTACTGCGTGCGAAATGCGAGTTCGTGACGCGCGTACAAAGCGCGGGCGGGCAGGGCGGGTGACATCGCGGGTGGCCCCTTGCAGCATCGGTGCGGGGCAAGCGCTGCGAGTCGATTACCCCACGAAAGAGCACATTATGGGGTAACGAACGTCGCCGCCCGACTTGCCGTCGGACCCTCGCGGGGCCGATTTACTGACAGGATTACTGACTTCCCGCCCTTTGACCCCGAAAACGACCAAGGCCTTAGTGGCTGCTAACCGCTAAGGCCTTGATTTGCTTGCTGCTTTCTTGGCTCCCCGACCTGGGCTCGAACCAGGGACCTACGGATTAACAGGCCTGCGATTCGTGGTTCCACAAGATTCCGCATTGTCTCATGAGCTCTTTATAATCAACAGCTTAGGTCAATAGTTTGTCCGAAGGTGTGCCGTATGATTCCACTGAATCTCACGACAAACGGCAACAGTACGGCAACCAGACCCCAAGAAATTGACCTGCGGATAACGCGACAGAAACGGCACAACCGGGTAATAAAACGGCCTGCGGACATGATGACAGAAACGGCAACAGGCGCAGCTGCGACCAAGAGCGTCCGTAGCGGGATGGTCACTGCACGCGAGATCGAGGCCGCTTCGAACAAGGCGAAGGCGGACGGCAAGGACGTGTGGTTGACCGATCCGGGTGCGCGCGGTCAGGGCCGGTTTACCGTCCGCTGCACGGCGGCGGGCGCTCGCGTCTGCATGTACCGGCACACGCGAGCGGACGGCACTCGGGACATCCTGAAGGTGGCCGACTACGACCCGCGCGGCGTGAGCGGCATGACCTTGCACGAGGCCCGCGAAAAGGCGGGAGAGTTTGCCCGGATCGCCGCTGGCGGCAACAACCTGCGCGCGATCTTCACGGAGAAGGTTCAGGCGGAGGTCGAAGCGCAGGAGGTTGCCGCTGCAACCAAACGTCGGGCGGAAGGCGGCAGCCTTGAAGCGCTGATGCGCGTCTATGTCGGCACGTTGAAGGGACGGCAGTCTCACGACGATGCCGAGTCGATCTTCCGGCTGCACGTGAGCGAGCCCTTCCCCGAACTGGTGAAGCGGGCGGCTGCGAACGTGAAGGCAGAACAACTGCGTGACGTTCTGGCGCGTCTGATCGACGCTGGCAAGGGTCGCACTGCGGCCAAGCTCCGGGCGTACTTGCGAGCTGCCTACGGCTTGGCGATGCGGGCCAGCCTCGATCCCACGATCCCCGAGGCATTGACTGCGTTCGACGTGGAAAGCAATCCGGCGGATCGGCTTCCGAGCCTCGCGCAGTTCTCGAAGGCGCTGGATCGCGCGCTGACGTTGCCGGAGCTCAACTTCTTCTGGAAGCGTGTCGAGGCTTCGCCCTCCGGTGCGGCCCGGGACGCATTGATCGCGTGTTTGCTGCTCGGTGGGCAGCGGCCCACGCAACTGTTGCGATCAATGCCTCGGGATGTCAACAAGTCGGCCGCCACGTTCACGCTGTACGACATCAAGGGACGGAACCGCCATTCGAATCCGCGACGGCACGTGCTGCCGATCCTTGCCGACTTGATGCCCGTGATCCAGTGGCGACTGGACGTGACCGAGGAGATCGACGCGCCGCTTTTCAGCTCAACGGGTCGTGTGGCGTTGCGCGAGGAGACGGTGGCGGCGCTGGTGGATGACATTGAGGGTGCGATGCTGGAAGCGGGAGAACTCGAACGCGGGCCGTTTTCGATGCGCGATCTTCGGCGCACCGCCGAAACCCACATGGCTGCGCTCGGGATCTCCAGCGACGTGCGCGCGCAGATCCAATCGCATGGTTTGGGCGGCATTCAGGCGCGCCATTACGATCGTCATGACTACATGCCCGAAAAGCGGGCGGCACTTGCTCTGTGGGTTCAGCGCCTGAAAGGTGTGGTCCAGGTCGCGCCGACAAAGCGCAAGAGAAGGACGGCCCGACCGCGCGGTGTGGCTTGACTGCGCGGTCGAACCGACAGCATGGCCGAGCAGGCGTTTCCCGGGCCTGGAGTGAAGCCGTATGCCGACATGCCCGCCAACGGCGTGTCCACGCAGCTGTCTTGGGGTTATGCGAAAGGGGCTTGAGCGATGCTTTGCTTTGCCTGAACCAGCACCAGGCAGCGGTGCTTTGCCCGCGTGACCGCGTTGTAAAGCAGCCGACGCTTTTGGTCATCACTTCCGCCAACAGCGGCTGGCCATAGAACTATCACGTTGTCGAACTCCCGATTCTTTGCGCCATGAACAGTCATTGCGCGAAAGCCGTCACCTGCGGCTCTTTGCCCGCGGCGCCGGTCCGAGAATGATTTCCTGACGATCAGGCATATCTCGTCCCCTGTGAAGACTTCTCGCCCGCGAGTTCGGCGCTGCGTATCCATCCAGTTCGTCACGTCGGTCGCCGCACGAGAGTCTGTGGAAGCACCAAGGATGGCTGCGATATCAAGGATGCTGCTGGAGTCGTGAAGCGCCAGCGTTCGAAAAAATTCGTCGGCAGCAACGGCCTCGGATCGCTCCCAGGGAACGTTGTAGGGACCATTGCCCTTTTTCGTTGTGTTCGCGCCGACCCAACCTATGACGGCTTTGGCGAACAGCCCGAGGGTCGGTGTGATGACCGCCACCTTTTTCCCCGTACCGTACCAAGCAAGGGCGTGTGTCAGCCACGTTCCAGCAAGTGCAGCATTGGCTGTGAGTGCGACCGTGAACAGTTTTCCTGATGCGGGGGCGGTACCGGATCTGATCGCGCCCGCAGCGAGAAGCAACTCAGCGATTTCGGTTCGTCTCGGGACGGTGAGGTTTTCAAGGGGACCTGCCTGAGCGAGCCAACTGCATGCTGGGTTTGGACGAAGCGCTTCGTCAAGACACTGGAACTCATCTGCAGCCACAAGCACTTCGAGCTTCTTCGAAAGGGCAACGACGATGCGTAGTCGGCCAACTGTCAAATCCTGAGCCTCATCCACCAACAAAATTGGGTATGTCGTTGCCACCCATCGGCAGACGACTTCATGCTCTAAGAGCGCGCCGGCCGCTTCAGAGACCCTTTCATACTCGTCAGCGCCTATGCCGCCGAATCCCAGCTGTGAGGCCAACGTCGTCCATCGACGGACGAGCCGCCATGCAAAGCTGTCGACGGTTGAGCAGGCATGCCTTCGATTCAATCCTCCGACAAGGTCGAGACGTTCTTCCAGTCGGCGTCGTGAGCCGTGCATGAAGGTCAGCGCCAGAACTTTCTGCCCCTCGCGCAGCGGCGTGGCAATCAAGTACTCCGAGAGCACCTGCATCAGCCGGAACGTCTTGCCGCATCCAGCGCCGCCAGAGAATGTCTGAACAGTCACTGCTGAAAAATCCAGACGCCGTTCGCGCCAAGAGCGAAGCGCAAAGTGGCTGGCGAGCCTGCGCACACAGACGCCAAGCCGCCCAGCAGGTCTGCGGCCCGTGTCCGACAGGGTGGGCAATTCGCAATGACATCTGCAACCTGTTCGTAGGCGACGATGTCCATCTTGTGGCTCTTCAAGTACGACACCACCGCTGCGACCGAGGTTGGCGCAGACGGCGTCATTTCAGCAAGAGCCGCGACAACCGTGGCTTCCTCAGCCTGCAAGATCCATCCGATCGCGTCTTCGATCATGGCGTCGTCATGCCAGCGGATGACTGCGAAGGGGGGCGCAGGCGATGCGAGGAGTCTCGCGGCATATTGCAAACCGTCTCCGTCGCCATCCACAAGGCAGCAGACCCTTTCGTGCAGCCGAGCCATCTCCTGGTACGTCTCGATGACCTTGGCGTCTTCGGTCGGCACGACTCCCACCTCGATGCCGAACGCTATCGTCATCGAGGCCAGCCAGCCTTCTGTCACCATCAGTGGTCGCAGAATCGAGCGCAGCAAGTGAAAGTCTGCTTTCCCTTCCGGAATGAGCATCGACGGCTGCATCAAGGCGCTCAAGACATCGACGCGGCTGTGTTGGAAGAACTTTCGTTTCCAGTTCGGGGTGTCCGGCAGCAATGGGCTTGCGAGGAAAGGCTCGGCCTTCAAGACGCCGCCGTGCTGACGCAGAACCATCACAGACGTCGGATCGGCCATGCTTGCCACCAGGGGAGAGTGTGTGGTGACAAAAGTCTGGGTAGACAGCGCTTGCACCCGCTGGACGAGCCGCTGTTGGGCTGATGGCGGCAGATGCAACTCCGGCTCCTCCAGCGCCATCAGGAATCCATCGCCGGCAACATCCCGAGCCCGCCCGAGTTCGAGTAGGAGTAGCAAGCCTTGCATGGAGAGCAGGCCGCTGCCCTGGCGCGCGGCTGGAATGCTGGGACCACCCGGTGCCACGAAATGTGCTGAGACTGCGTCCGTGACGGACCGGCTGTCAGTTCCTGTCAAGCGAAGCTGAATAGCTGGCGCGTTGGGGAAGCACCTGGCGATTTCGGCGTTCACCCGCTGAATCAACGGTTCCATCTGCGGGTCCGCTTCTATGGGCTGGACCGGCGCTCTGAGCCGGTCGCGCTCTGCGAGGACGGCCCTTGAGGGCTGAGCTGCCGCTGCATGGACTGTTCGTTTGAAAAGCTCGCTACCCCATGAGAACACTTTGTCCCAGGTCCTACTCGCGCGGACCAGATAGAAGCCAAGTTGTTGGACCAATTTTCCGGGCACGCCGACCGGCGAGTCATCAGCGAACGGATCGATTGGGTTGTCGTGGTCGTGAAAGTATCGAACGACCTCGACCGTCAGTGAATCTTGATCGAAGTACGCCTGCGCCGCGATCTGGCAGCAAAGCCTCCACCGCGCGTCGTTGCGCAGGCTATGCACCGTACCTGTCGCCTCGTCGAGCCATTTGACGACTGCGCGTCCGTCTCGGAACCAGTCGCTGTTTTGCTCCGGATCGTCAGCGACGAATCCGGTAATGGTGGCGACCAGCTTGATTCGATCGGCTGGCTGCGGGCATGACCCGTAGAAGTCGTGCTCTGTCAGTTCCCGTATCAATCGGTCGCGTCCTAGCAAGAGTGCCAGGGCCTCGATCAACGTCGTCTTGCCGGCGTTGTTGTCTCCGATAAGCACCGCGTGCTTGTTGAATCGAACGAACCCGTCGCGAATGCCACGAAAGTTCTCGATCTTCAAACTGGAGACTCTCATCGAAATCCTCGAGTTGGGTGAGGCGTGTCACCGCGCCTGCGGCAGCGATGCCGCCTTCGCACTTCCAATTTGCAGCAGTCGAGCAGCAACTGGCGAATCGAGCGCAGCGGACTCCAGGGCTTGGCCCCGCACGTGTCGCGCTGACGTTCTACTATCGTCCGGCAGTCGCGTTGGCACGGGCCGCAACCTCGGCGCAAGCCTGCATCAGTTCATTGAAAGGGAGCGCGTCTCCAACCATGAGCTGGTCTGCCAGCATGTTCGCGTAGTCGGCCGCGAGCGCTTCGCGCGCCGCTCCTTCGGGGTGGACGATCTGAAGTCCACCGGACGCTGCCGGGAAGTAGTCGATGACGACACCGGCAGAGTCCTTCTCGACGAAGAAGTACGACTTGTGCTCGGCGACGGCTTTCGCGACCTCGCGGTCGCCGGCGGCGCTGGCGAAGTACGCGCTGCGGCCTATCGCCGCCAGATCGTGCCAGTGCCGCGCATAGCGCTCGCTGCGGATGCGGCCCTGGGCACAGTAGACGTGCGCCGCAGTGGCCTTCCCCCAGAAGGTGCGTGCCACGCTCATCACGACCGGAGACGCCGTAGGGAACAGGACACCTTCGACATGACCATCCATATCGCACGTGACAGGAAGCACCTGGTGCGGCTCACCTGTCGCGCGACCGCCGAACTCCAGTGTGACGACCGGCGGCACGTAGCCGGTCCCGCGCTTGAGCGCGGGGTAGTGCAGCATCAGCTTCTCGCGCTCCGCACCGTCGATTTCCAGTGTCGCCTGCAAGCCGTCGCGAGACAGCGCCGCCTCGAGGACGGGCCGCACCTGGTCAGCGATCCAGCCCGGCAGGCGATCACGCACTGCCTTGGTCCACCTGCTGGCCTGGCTGCGGTTGGCCGGCAAGGGATCGTCGTGGCCGACCAGGTCGGCGATCAGCTTGCGAATGTCGCAGGTGAGGTCGATGTCCTCGGACAAGCGATCGATGATCTTGTAGGCCTTGGACAGCGACGTGCCACCCTTGAACGTCAGGTCCGAGGTCAGCGGTGAGTTGAACAGGGCGCCGAGCGCCCAGACCACCCACACGTCTTTTTCGAGCAGGTGGGTCGGTCTGTCGGTTCGTGCGCGGGCTTGTTCCAGCACCTCGCGCTGGTCGGCTGCGCTCAGGGCGAAGAAGCGTTCAGCCACGAACTGCCTCTTCACCGATGGCCCGCGCCATCCACGACGGCAACGCTGCCCGAGTGGAGGCCAGCGCGCGCCACTCCGCACTTGGAAGCGTCCGATGCAGGGCTGCCAGTGATTCCTGGACGTGCGTCGGGCCCATCCAGGCCAAGGCGCGAACCGCCGCGCCTGCCGGCCCGCTGCCGAGGGCGAGCATCCAACGCGGTGCGTGCCTGACCAGGACATCCGATCGGCCGAGCTTGAGCTTCTGGGTTCGGCCGGACGTGACGTAGACCTCCCGGATCGGAACCTGCTGGGTCAGTCCCAGGGCGTTTGCCGCCGCGGCGCCATGTGGCACCACGGTCTCGCCGCTTCGCGCCGCCAGCGACTCGACCACCTTCTCCGGTGCCGGCGCCCGCGTCCCGAATCGGCTCGACACGGGCGTGACGTAGATCCCCCTTGCCACACGCAGCAACCTGTTTTCCTTGGTCAGGCGGGAAAGTGCCTGATCCACGGCCGCCCGGGTGCCAAGGTGGAGGAACTCCTTGGGCGACAGGACGCCTCCCTCGGGCAGGGACTGGGCATACAACAGGATGGATTCAGGAAGTGTGGCCATGGGGTGTCTCAGCGTGTCAGAAGCATAGCATTGTTTCTGACATTGCTGCTGCTCCTCAGGTTCGAGGTCCAGAGCAGCGGAAGCAATTGAAGGTTGACGGTTTCAAGAAATCGCACGAAAATCAGGTTGACGAAACCGATGAAGTGCACCAAATGAACCTGCCGCTGCCCGCCACCTTCAACGCAGAACTCATGTCCGACCGCCTGGAGTCGGTTTCGCAGTGGCTGCTGGACGAGTTGTATGCCACCGAAGATGACCTGTCGCGCCCGACTGACAGTGGCTACACGAGAGGGTGCACTACGTTCGGGCGCCAGCGTAGCCGGATCATTGCGGAGGCAGTTTCGGGCCGCCAGCCGTGGCTGGGCCTCTCAAACAACAACAACGACATCGTCTTCACGATCGGTGGCGTTCCCTGCCGATTCAGCAACGACGACCCGTCGAATCCGTCGAAGGACGCTGTCCTGACGGCCAATCGCTACCAACTGGATTTCCTCGAGTTCGCGGCCCGTGGGGAGCCGGGTCGGTTCTGCTTCATCATCGACCGCGGCCATGACGGTGCCGCGGAGCCCAAGGTCGAGTTCCTCGGTTTCACACCGAGCGGCGAAGTGGCTTGCCGTTGGGTGTCCGACACGGTGCGCGTCCTGCGACTTGAGGGCCAGCAGCAACTGACGCCGCCGGTTCAGGTCGACAAGCCCAAGGTGGGCCCGAAGCGCCGCGACGAGGGCGACATCGCCTCCGAAACCTTGCGATGAGCGAATTCATCGGCACCAACCTTCGACTCATCCGCCTCTTTCACGATCTGTCTCTCACGGACCTGGGGGCGCAGGTCGGTGTGTCCAAGCAGTTTCTCAGTCGGGTCGAGAACGGCGCCGAGTCCGTTTCGGCCCACTTGGAAACAGGGCTTGCAGAGGCGCTTGATGTCCTGCCTGAGTTCTTCTATCACGTCGATCCGAATCCGATCGCTGATGAGCAGTGCCATTTTCGTCGGCAGCTGACGACCAAGGTGGCGTTGCGTCTGGCTGCGCGAGCGCGCGGCGAGATGCTCAAGCGCCTCGTTGGCGTACTCGATGAGCACGTCGAGTTGCCTCGGTACCAGGTCGGCGAGGCCGATCCCGATTCGCCAGAGACGATCGAGCGCGGTGCCGAAGCGTTCCGGTCTCTCTTCGGACTCGGCTTGGGCCCCTTGAGCAATGTCACGCGTGTCGCCGAGAACGCCGGTGCCGTCGTGCTGAAGGTCCGCGGCCTCGCGCCCGAGGTTGACGCCGTGTCGTTCGCGACGAAGCGACCCCTCATCGCCTTGAACGCAGATGGCCGCTCGGCTTGCCGTGAGCGCTTCGGGACGGCTCATGAACTGGGACATTTTTCGCTCCACATCGGTGTCCTGACGGGTGACCGGCTGACGGAGTCACAGGCCAACCGATTCGCCAGCTCGCTGCTGATGCCGCGAAGCACGTTCGCCAGCGAGTGCCGGCTTGCGACACGCGGCACGCGCCTGAACTGGCCCGGCCTGTCGGAACTGAAGATGCGTTGGGGCGCATCGAAGGCCGCCATCATTTTCCGTGGCCGTCAGTTGGGGCTGTTCTCAGAGGACCAGGCGAGGGCTGGCTACGTGGGCCTCAACCGGCACGGGGAAGCGCTGAAGGAGTCCGAAGACCACCTCATCGCCAACGAGGAACCGGAGGTCGTGGTCGAAAGCCTGAAGGTCATGAAGGAACACTATGGCGTCCCTGAGGCTGCCGTCGCGCGCGAGATGTGCGTGCGTCCCGGGCTCTTCCAGTCGCTGTTGATGTCGACCAGCTTTGAAAGGTCCGACAACGTGGTGAGTCTCTTGCGAACGAACACCGATCGCAGCGCCATCAATGTCCATTGAATCGTGCGGGCGACATCGGCGCACGCCGAAGGGTATCGATCCTGTTGATGCGTCCGTGCGTCGCTCACGCCACGCTGGCGGCACAGCACGTCGAGTCAATGCCAAGCGACGGCTTGCCGACGGTCATCGGCGGGGTGCTGAATGACGCCGCTTCAGGACATCAGCGAGTTGCGATTCAACGCCTTGGCGGCCTACTGCAGAACGCCGCAGGCCTTGGCGGCCGCGGAAGAGGTCCGTTGGCTGCAGTCCGGTTCCGAGGCCATCCTGGTCGTCGTGATCCGCGACCGTCCTGACCAGGACTACGGCGCACTGATCCTCGCCCGCGATGCGCGCGAGCGTTACCGCTGCGTCGACGTGACCGAGTTCTTTCCGACCATCGATGAAGCCGTCGCGCAGGCCACTGCGCGTGCTGGACGGATCGCGGTGAACCTGGACGCAGAGCGGTTGCAGGGCGATGAGCGCGGTGCGCCTATCGACTTCTTTGCGCCGCTGAGGCCCGAGGCATCGTTGAATCCGGATTTCGTCAGACTCTCCGGGCTTGAGGGGTACTCACCGGCACGTAAGGTCATTGAGCCGATGATGCGTTGGTACGAGGACGCGGACGGCAACTTCGTCGAGCAGTTCCAGACCAGCGGGTTCGACGCCAGGATGTGGGAGCTCTATC
The DNA here is from genome assembly GCA_014879745.1 of Burkholderiaceae bacterium. Taxonomy (GTDB): domain Bacteria; phylum Pseudomonadota; class Gammaproteobacteria; order Burkholderiales; family Burkholderiaceae_C; genus CAIKUF01. The sequence continues at coordinate 17,419 of JACSRM010000263.1, forward strand.
TCTTTGCAACCTTGGTCGAAGCCGGCTATGCCCTTGATCGACGCCAAGCGGTGCCGGACTTTCATGCGCGCGGACTGTTCGGTGAATTCTTCATCGAAGCGACAACTGTCAATCCACGTCGCGATGAGCGAGGCAATCTGGTGCCGCCGCCGCCCTTGGACGCCGAGGATCAGATGCACGCGTTTCAGCACGAGTACGTGCCAATTCGCTACGGCGGCCCATTGACGGCGAAGCTGGCCAAGCGTTACTGGGAGCGCGACAACGTGCAGGGCAAGGCGTTGTTGCTTGCAATCCAGGATTTCCACGCTCCGATGTCGATGACGATCAGCCGCGGAGGACTTCCAACGTACCTCTACGGATTTGCCCACGACTGGCACCACGATCCGGACGGCACCTTGATCATCACGCCCCACCGTGTCGAGGTTCACCGCTGGGGATCGAAGGAGATCCCGTCCGGGTTCTTCCGGTTGCCCGGGGCTGAAAACATCAGCGCGGTCATTTTCAATAACAGTGCCACGATCTCGAAGTTCAATCGAATGGGGCTGCTGGCAGGGTTTGGGTCGCACCGGGTCCGGATGATTCGCCAGGGCGTTGCGTTGGATCTCGACCCGAATGCCGCCGAGCCCAGGAAGTTCGCCAAGCTCGTTCACGAGCCGGACTATCGAGAGACATGGATCGAGGGCATGGATGTGTTTCACAACCCCGGCGCCAGGGTGCCGATCGAGCCGGACTTGCTGCCAGGGGCAGCGCATCACTGGCTTCAGGACGATGGCCGAATCGATAGCTTGGCACCCGCATGGCAGCCGTTGAGCTCGCAGACGCTGATCACGATTGAGCCGTAGGCACAAGCCTTTTGCAGTGATCCGCAGGCTATCGGCATTGAGCTCAAACTGACACTGGCGTGTTCCCGCTGCGCGGGGCAGCGCTGTTGCGCTTTGCGTCGAGCGGCCGTCAACGGCCCTGCGTCTCGCCCATGACGGTCGGCCATCCCTCACGCGGGCTCGCCGCCACCCTCCGCGCCCGCTGGCGCGCAAGCTTTCGCCGGACTGCGTCGCCGGACGCCTGGCCGGTGGGCTCGCCAATACGGTGATCAAGGCTGCGCCTTCATCGCGATGCCGAACAGCCAGGTAGGCCGGCGTTGCCGGCGTGGACAACGACACCGGCCCGTTCCCGTGCCCGGGAATCGCGCGCCTTGTTTCCTTCACGGGTACGTGAACGAGGCCCGCTTGGCGAACTGACCGTCGTTCCGCTCACGCCGCTGCGCTCCGGTCGCTGCACGCCGGCCAGATCGTCACCCCGGTCACCCGCCATGCCCGATGCCGAGCCGCTGAAAGTCATGGGTACGGGCGCATTGGCTTGTCTGGCGCAAGCGCAGCTTGGCCGACCATCGGCGTTCGCTAGCCAAGTCGATGGCGCAGGCTGGCAAGATTGCCTGTCGCGAAGAACCAGAGGTGCCCACAGCCATGAACATCGCAAACCTACAGACCACGCTTCGCCACTTCGCCGCCGAGCGTGAGTGGCAGCCCTTCCACACGCCGAAGAACCTGGTGACGGCCTTGATGGTGGAGGCTGCGGAGTTGGCGGAGGTGTTCCAGTGGATGACGCCGGAGGAGTCGCGCGAGGCGCATCTGGATGCGGGGTCGAAGCAGCGCATTGGTGAGGAGATCGCCGATGTGTTGCTCTACCTGCTGCAGGTGGCAGACCACACACAGGTCGATGTGGAGCAAGCGGTCAAGGACAAGCTGGTGCGCAATGCGCAGAAGTACCCGGCGAAGCGGGTGGTGGCGATGGTCGATCCCGCCGAGTCGCAGTTGCCTGACACGCACATCCTTTTGGACTACGAGAACGTGCAGCCGACCGAGGTCGAGTTGCGGGCGATGGTGCCGGAGGCCACCCGGGTATGGGTCTTTCATGGGCCGCACCAGAAGCAGGTCGAGCAGCGCTTTGCGTCTTTCGGCACCGGCATGACGACGGTGCCGATCAGCAAGGCGGGGAAGAACGCGCTGGACTTCCACCTGTCGTTCTACATGGGCTACATCGCCTCGCGCAACCAGCAGGCGAGGTTTGTCGTGGTGGCGAACGACAAGGGCTATGAGCCGATGCTGGACCACGCGAGGGTGCTGGGGTTCGCGGTGCGTCAGCATGGCCATGCGCGATCTTCTGAACCGATGGTTCAGAAGATCATCACAACTGCTGCTCCGCGGCCAGCGGCGCCTGCCGCCAAGACGACTGCCGCCAAGACGGCTGCTGCGAAGAAGTCGCCGGCCAAGAAGGCTGCTTCCAAGCCCTTCGTCAAGGCACCCGTTCCGAGGAAGGTCGGGGCGAAGAAGTCCCTGCCGAAGAAGGCGGCCGCCAAGAAAGCGCAGCCACCAGCAGCGAAGAAGGCCGCCAAGGTCAGCCCGCCAGTGAAGGTCGAGAAGCCTGCGCCGGTAGCCGCCAATGCGCAGGCCAGCAGCGCATCGGGTTCGTCGGCGATGCTGCAGAAGATGACCGACAGTCTGCGCAAGATGGGGGACAAGCGCCCCGGCAAGCAGGCATCGCTGCGGCGCGCGCTCAAGCCCTTGCTGGGTGCATCGGCATCGGATGAGTCCATCGAGGTCGCTTTGCGCAATCTGGTGGCCCGGTCGGTGGTGGCCATCGGGGCGTCGGGTGTTGTGACCTATCCGCAGTTCGGGAAGGCTGTCGAGGCCAGCCCGGCCAAGGGGTGACAACGACTGCGCAGCGCCAGGTCAGTGAGACCGAGAGTGCCAGGGTCGCGTGCAGGTGATGTCGCTGCGCCGCCGGTTGATTTGGCGTCGGCGGTTGATCGTGTTTGGCCGATTCCTTTGGGCGTGTCCCCGCTGCGCGGGGCCGGGCTGTTGCGCTGCGCGTCGAGCCGCTGTCAAATGCCCAGCGTCTCGCCCCTTCGGGCGGCCATCCCTCACGCGGGCTCGCCGACACCTTCCGCGCTCGCTGGCGCGCAGGGCGTCGCCGGACAGCGGCGGCCCTGCGGCCTTGCCGGTTCGCTCGCGAATGCAGCGATCAGGGCTGCGCCTTCATCGCAATACCGAACAGCCAAGTCACGCCGGCGGTGCCGGCAGAAACGACGACAGCGGCCCGTTCCCGTGCCCGGGGATCGCGGGCCCTTGATTCCTTCACGCTGCGCGTGAACGAGGCCCGCTTGACGAACTGACCCGCGTTTCGCTCTCTGCGCTGCGCTGCGTTCGCTGCACGCCGGTCAGATCGTCCCCCCGGTCATCCGCCAAGCCCGATGCCGGGCCGCTCAAACCGCCGAACGCGTTGAAGTGTTCGCAGCGGCTCGACCGCCGCGCCAGTCGCTGCGCTTGGTGTCACGTCGGCCGCAGGGCCGCCGCTGCTCGTGATGCTGTGGTCGGCTTCGCGGTGCTGCGCCGCCCGGTGTGTTGGCAGCGCGTGCGCCAGTCGTCCCACCGCGCTCCCCCCAACTGCGCCCCCATCTATCGCGAGGGGGACTTGTGGGGGGATCTTTCAAGCGGTGGGCCGGGTAACTGGCTCACTGCTTCGACTGCTGTGAAGACCACCCATCCCCCACCCCTTCCCGTGAAGGAAGGCTGTCTCTTATACACATCTGACGCTGCCGACGACGGA
>JACSRM010000458.1 GCA_014879745.1 Burkholderiaceae bacterium
CAATGAACAAGGTCTATCCGAGCGCGGCCAAGGCGCTCGAAGGCATCGTGCGCGACGGCCAGCTGATCGCAGTCGGCGGCTTCGGCCTGTGCGGCATTCCGGAGGCGCTGATCGCCGCGCTGCACGATTCGGGCGTCAAGAACCTGACGGTGATCTCGAACAACGCCGGAGTCGACGGTTTCGGCCTCGGCGTGCTGCTCGAGAAGCGCCAGGTCAAGCGCATGATTTCGAGCTACGTCGGCGAGAACAAGGAGTTCGAGCGCCAGTACCTGTCCGGCGAACTCGAGCTCGAGTTCACGCCGCAGGGGACGCTGGCCGAGAAGCTGCGCGCCGGCGGCGCCGGCATCCCGGCGTTCTTCACCCGCACCGGCGTCGGCACGATCATCGCCGAAGGCAAGGAGACGCGCGACTTCGACGGCCACACCTACGTGATGGAGCGCTCGCTCGTCCCCGAGCTTTCGCTCGTCAAGGCGTGGAAGGCCGACAAGAGCGGCAACCTGATCTTCCGGCGTACCGCGCGCAACTTCAACCCGGCCGTCGCGATGGCCGGGCGCACGACGGTCGTCGAGGTCGAGGAGATCGTCGAGACCGGAGCGTTCGATCCCGACAGCGTGCACCTGCCAGGCATCTACGTGAGCCGGATCGTGCTCAATGCGCATCCCGAGAAGCGCATCGAGAAGCGCACCCTCACCGAACGCGCCGCCGCCTAGCCGCACATCACCGAAAAGGGTGCCGCGAGGCACGTGCTCACCAGTTTTCCGAAGGAACCCACATGGCCTGGACACACGATCAGATGGCGGCGCGCGCCGCGAAGGAACTGCGGGACGGCTACTACGTCAACCTCGGCATCGGCCTGCCGACGATGGTCGCCAATTTCGTCGACCCGGCTATCGAGGTCTGGCTGCAAAGCGAGAACGGCATGCTCGGCATCGGCCCGTTCCCGACCGAGGACGAGGTCGACGCCGACCTCATCAACGCCGGCAAGCAGACCGTGACGACGATCCCCGGCACGAGCATCTTCGGCAGCCACGACAGCTTCGCGATGATCCGCGGCGGCAAGATCAACATGGCGATCCTCGGCGCGATGCAGGTCACCGACAAGGGCGACCTCGCGAACTGGATGATCCCCGGCAAGATGGTCAAGGGCATGGGCGGCGCGATGGACCTGGTCGGCGGCGTCGGGCATGTCGTCGTCCTGATGGAGCACGTCGCGAAGAAGAAGGACGGCTCGACCGACCTCAAGATCATCCCGCAATGCACGCTGCCGCTGACCGGCGTCGGCGTCGTCAACCGCATCATCACCGACCTCGCGGTGATGGACGTGACGCCGCAGGGCCTGAAGCTCGTCGAGCTGGCGCCCGGCGTGACGCGGGAGGAAGTGCAGAGCAAGACCGGCGTGCCGCTGCGCTGATAGCCGGCTCGGGCGTCCGCGCGCCGCCTCCGAGCGGCGGCGTGCCACTTGGCGTCGGAGAAAGACAGGGGGGCTCTCGTACGAGCTAATGCGAAGCATTCGCATTAGAATCTCGCGCATGCTTCCTCCCAGTTTCGTACCGCGGCCCATTGGACTCGCGGTCATCAGCGCGATGGTGGGCTTGTCCGCGCAGGCCCAGGCGCCGCTGGACGCGCCGGTCGATATCCACATCACCGCGCAGCCGCTGCGGGAGGCGCTGGACGAATGGTCGAAGCAGACCGGTATCGCGCTGCGCGCCGATCCCGGCCTCGTCGCCAGCAAGACCGCGCCGGCCGTTGCCGGTCGCATGACGGCGCGCCAGGCGCTTGACCGGTTGCTGCTCGGCAGCGGACTCGGCGTGGAGGTGCGCGGCGGCGCGGTCGCCGTCGTCGCGCAAGCGGGCGCGGCAGGTGCCACGGCCACGCTACCCTCCGTCACCGTCAGTGGGAGCGCGCTGTCGGCCGCGTCGGAAGGCAGTGGCTCGTTCATCGTCGAGGCGACCAGCAGCGCCACCGGGCTTGTCCTGTCGCCGCGCGAGACGCCGCAGTCGCTATCGGTGATCACCGAACAGCGCATGACGGACCAGGGCATGCAGAGCGTGCAGCAGGCGCTGCAGGCGACGACGGGTGTCTCCGTCGCGCAGATGGACGGCGCGCGCAACTCGGTCTCGGCGCGCGGTTTCGACATCACCAACTTCCAGTTCGACGGCGTGCCGGTGGCCACCGGCAACGTCGGCATCGAGACGGCGAGCACCGCGATCTACGACCGTATCGAGGTCGTGCGCGGGGCCACCGGCCTCGTCAACGGCGCCGGCGATCCGTCGGCCTCGGTCAACCTGATCCGCAAGGGCGCGGACAGTCGCGTCTTCACCGGCGGTGCGAGCATCGACGTCGGATCGTGGAATCAGTGGGACGCGACCATCGACCTGAGCGCGCCGCTGGATGCGGACGGCTCGGTGCGCGCGCGCTTTGTTGCGGCCGGCGGCACGCGAGATTCGTTTGTCGACCTCGACCATCGGAAATACACGGTCGCGTATGGCGTGATCGATGCCGACCTCGGGCCGGGGACGCACCTGCGCCTGGGCGCCAGCGACCAGCGCACGCAGCGCAGCGGCGTGCTGTGGGCCGGCCTGCCGTACTGGTACTCGGACGGCACGCGCACCGACTGGCCGCGCTCGAAGACCACGGCGGCGAACTGGAACGAATGGGACACGACCGAGCAGGCCGCGTTTGCGACGCTCGCACACCGGCTCGACAACGGCTGGACGCTGCGCGCCGACCTCAACTGGAACCGCCAGCGTGACGACGAGAACATGCTGTGGCTCGAGGGCTACCCGGACCGGGTGACCGGCGAGGGCATGGAGCCCTATCCCATCGGCTACCTCTCGGAGCCGACACAGACGAATGTCAACGTCTCGGCCCGAGGCAGCTTCCAGGCCTGGGGGCGCGAGCATGAGGCGTTCATCGCGGCGAGCTGGGGACAGGTGAAGCTGAGCTGGTATGCGCAGGATCCGGCGGACCCGAACGTGCCGCCGACGGGTGACTTCAACACCTGGGACGGCACGTATCCCCAGGTGCCGATGGGCGAGCCTTACCTCGGCTCGCGAACGACCGACGAGCAGACGGCGATCTACGGTGCGACGCGGCTGCGTCTCACCGACCCGCTGTCGCTGATCCTCGGCGCGCGGGTCAGCAACTTCGTTCGCAAGGAGGAGGCCGGCGCCTGGACGCCGGAGCCCTACGAGATTCGCTACAACGGGGTCTTCGTGCCGTACGCGGGTGTCGTGGCGGACGTCACCTCGCAGCTCTCGGCCTATGCGAGCTACACCGACATCTTCAAGCCGCAGGCCGAGCGCGACCGCAATGGCAAGTACCTCGACCCACTCACCGGCAAGAGCTACGAGGTCGGCCTGAAAGGCGAGTTCCTCGGCGGCAAGCTGTTCGCGACCGGCGCGGTCTTCCGCACCGTACAGGACAACTATCCGATTCCGGACCCCGGGCACTTCGTGCCGGGTACGACCGACCCGGCCTACATGCCCGGGCGCGGCGTCGTCGTCAGGGGCTATGAACTCGAACTATCGGGCGAGGCGGCGCCCGGCTGGAATCTGACCGCCGGCTGGACGCAGTTCAGTGCGAAGGACGCCGACGGCGTCAACGTCGCGGTCGACCATCCGCGCAAGGCGCTCAAGTTCTTCACCGCCTACACCTTTCCCGGCGCATGGAGCGGCCTGACGATCGGCGGTGGGGCCGACTGGCAGAGCCAGGCGCCAGCCGAGGCGATCAACCCCGGAAGCGGACAGTTGGAGCAGATCGGCCAGCCGGCGTACACGCTCGTCAACCTGATGGCGCGCTACGCCTTCAACCCGCAGGTCTCGCTGCAACTCAACGTCGACAACCTGTTCGACAAGAACTACTTCCACAGCACCTGGTGGGTCGGGCCGTTCACCTACGGCGAGCCGCGGCGCTTCCTGGCGACGCTCGACTACCGTTTCTGAGGCCGGCGCGTCAAGCCAGACGCCGCGCGCACGGCGCTCGGCGTGCCGCTTCGGCGAGGAGAGTCGGGCCCTTGATCGATCAGTCCGTGCGCGTCCGGCAATCCGCCGCCGCCGCTCGGTGCAACCCGGCCCACGGGACGAGCCAGGCCAGCCAGCGCGGGCGCCAGGCCAGCGTGAGCGTCACCGCCAACGCCGCCGCCGCGAGCGACATCACCCAGACCAGCACCGCCATCGAGGCGTGATCGGTGCGCAGGCAGATCAGGAGCGACGCCAGAAGCGCGCCGATGCCCAGGGCGCGCAAACCGATGACCGTCGAGCGGCGGGCGCGCGCATGGATGCCGAGCACCTGCTGCCAATGCACGTCCATCGCCAGTGCGAGCCAGCCGGCGCCGACGACGCTGCACAGCAGCGCAAGGGTCAGCCACGCGCCCTTAGGCCGAACTTTGACCAGTGATCTCGCCGGAGAGCAAGCACTGGCGCGGATTTCGTGTCTATACAGTGGTCG
>JACSRM010000206.1 GCA_014879745.1 Burkholderiaceae bacterium
GATCAGGAACATCAACGCGAACGCGACCGCCGGCTTGTACGCCGCGCCGATCAGCGGCACCGACATCGACTGCGCCAGGCCGATGATCAACCCGCCGAGCACGGCGCCGTAGATGCTGCCGACGCCGCCGAGGATCGCCGCGGCGAACATCGGCAGGATCAGGTTGAAGCCCATCTCGGGCGAGATCTGCACGGTGAGTCCGAACAGCACGCCGGCCACCGCGGCGAGGCCGCCGCCGACGATCCACGTCCAGCGGATCACGGCGCGCACGTCGATGCCGCTGACGCGCGCCAGCGCCGGGTTGTCCGACACCGCGCGCATCTGCTTGCCGAGCCTGCTGCGGCTCAGGAACAGGTGCAGCGCGAGCATGAGCAGCGCGGCGACGGCGATGACGAACACCTCGTTGCCGCTCATGCGAACGCCGGGCAGCACCTCGCTCGCGATCGCGATCGTTCGCGTGTAGTACTCGGGCTGCGAGCCCCAGACGAAGACGACGACGTTGCGCAGCATCAGCGACGCGCCGAACGACGCGATGACGAGCGCGACGGCGATGTCGCTCTTGCGCAGGACGCGAAACAGCAGCCAGTCCAGCAGCAGCGCGAGCGCGGCGGTGAGCGCAACGGCGACCCCGATCGCCACCGCGAAGCGCCAACCGAAGGTGAGCGGCCCGACCGCCTGGCCGGCGCCGAACAGCGCGACGAAGACGAGCGCGAAGTACGCGCCGAAGGTCAGGAACTCGCCGTGCGCGAAATTCGCGAAGCGCAGGATGTTGTAGGTCAGCGTCAGGCCGATCGCGCCGAGCGCGAGCGTCGCGCCGAGGATGATGCCGTCGGCGGCGTACTGCGCGATCATGCGAGCCCCCTGCGCATGCCGAGGTAGAGCGCGCCGACCTCGGGGTTGGCGAGCAGTTCGCCCGCCGCGCCGCTGACCTGCTCGCGGCCTTCGGCGAGGACGTAGCCGCGGTCCGAGATCGCGAGCGCCGCCTTCGCGTTCTGCTCGACGATCAGCATCGTCACGCCGAGCGAGCGGATGTCGCGCACGCGCTCGAAGACGACGCCGACGAGCTTGGGCGACAGCCCCGCCGACGGCTCGTCGAGCATCAGCACGACGGGCCTCGCCATCAGCGCGCGCGCGACGGCGACCATCTGGCGCTCGCCGCCGGAGAGCGTCCCGGCCGGCTGGCGGCGGCGCTCCTTCAGGCGCGGGAAAAGCTCGTACATGCGCCCGAGATCAGCTTCGATCTCGCCGCGGTCGGCGCGCGCGCTCGCCCCCATCTCGAGGTTCTCCTGCACCGACATGCGCACGAACACGTTGTCGGTCTGCGGCACGTAGGCAAGCCCGCGGCGCACCATGTCGTGCGCCTCGACGCCGACGATGTCGTCGCCGAAGAGTTCGATCCGTCCGGCGCGCACCGCGACGAGGCCGGCGATGGTCTTGATCAGCGTCGACTTGCCGGCGCCGTTCGGGCCGAGGACGGTGACGATCTCGCCGCGCGCGACGTCGATCGCGATGCCGCGCAGGATGTCGACCTCCGGCGTGTAGCCGGCGACGAGGTCGCGCACGCGCAGTGCCGCCTCGGGCGCCGATGCCGGCACGCCCTTCATGCGGCGACCCCGCCGAGATAGGCGTCGAGCACGCGCGGATCGCTGCGCACCGTCTCGGGCGGCCCTTCGAGCAGCAGCCGGCCCTGCGCCATCACGAGCACCGGGTTGCACAGCGTCATGATGAGGTCCATGTTGTGCTCGATGATGAGGAAGGTGATGCCGCGCGCGTTCAGCTCGCGCAGCTTGTCCATGATCGTCGCGAGCAGCGTCGGGTTGACCCCCGCGCCGGGCTCGTCGAGCAGGACGAGCCTCGGCTCGGCCATCATCACGCGCGCGAGCTCCAGCAGCTTTTGCTGGCCGCCGGAGAGGTTCTTCGCAAACTCGCCCGCAAGCCGCTCGAGGCCGACGAAATCGAGGATCTCGCGCGCGCGCTCGCGGCTCGCGCGCTCTTCGGCGCGCACCGTGCCGCGTGCGACCCAGTTGTTCCAGAACCGTTCGCCGGATTGGTGGCTGCCGACGAGCATCGTGTTCTCGAGCACCGTCATGCCGGCGAACGGGCGCGGGATCTGGAAGGTGCGCACGAGGCCGGTGGCGAAGATGCGGTGTGGCGCGAGGCCGCCGATCGAATGGCCGAGGAACGAGATCGACCCCGACGTCGGCCGGTGCACGCCGGCGATGGTGTTGAAGAGCGTCGTCTTGCCGGCGCCGTTCGGGCCGATCAGGCCGGTGATCGTCTTCTCGCGCAGCGTGAACGAGACGCCGTCGACGGCGCGCAGGCCGCCGAACTCCTTGACCAGATCGCGCAGGATCAGCATGCGCCGCCCCCGAGGTTGCCGCCATCGAAGACGGCGGCCAAGCGGCCGCCGTCACGCCTGGATTACGAGGCCTTGGCGCGCAGCTTGGCGATCTCGTCGACCGTCACCATCCCCTTGTTCGCGACCTTGCCCTGGTCGTTGACGCCCCAGACGACCATCGGCGCGAAGATGTCGCCGTTCTTGTCGAACTGCAGCGGGCCGGTCGCGCCGACGTACTGGATCGTCTTGCCCGCGGCGAGCAGCTTGGCCGCCTTCTTCAGCTCGGCGGCACCGGCGTAGACCTTCTCGCCCGACGGGTCGGTGACCTTGCGGATGCTGTCGCGGATGGCGTCGGCCTTGTTGCTCTTCGATTGCTCCATCGCGAGGCCGATCAGCACCGTCGCGTCGTACGCGTTCGGGATGTAGGCCTGCGTCGGCAGCGCGCCGAACTTGGCCTGGTACTCCTGCTGGAAGGTCGCGAGCGACGGCGTCGTCTGCGAGCCCGGCGCCGTGCCGTGCACGTCCTTCATGTACTGCGCGCCGACGTCGTTGACGAAATCCTGCGACTGCAGCCCGTCGGGCAGCAGGAACTTCTGCGGCCCGCCGGCGGCGATCCATTCGCGCGCGATCGTCGTACCGTCACCCGGGTAGCCGATCAGGAACAGCGCGTCGGGCGCGAGGCTAAGCGCCTTGCCGACTTCCGACCGGTACGACGGCTGGCTCGGGTTGTAGACGACGCTTTGCGTGATCGCGCCGCCCTGCCCGGTGAAGGCGTCGCTGAACTCCTTGTTCAGGCCCTGGCCGTAGGCGTTGTTCAGGTACAGCACGGCGACCTTCTTGTAGCCGGCGTCGCGCGCGACCTTGGCCATCGCGACGCCCTGCAGCGCGTCCGACGGCGTGGTGCGGAACCAGTAGCCGCCGGTCTTGCCGTCGATCGCGAGCTGGGTGAAGGTGGGCGACGTCGACGCCGGCGAGATCTGCACCACATGGCCCGGGGCCGTCACCGCCGTCAGGATCGCGGCGCTGACGCCGCTCGAGAGCGCGCCGACGATCGCCGGCACGTGCTGGATGTCAACCAGCTTCTTCGCCGCATCGACGCCGACCGTCGGGCTCGTCTGGTCGTCGAGCAGCGCGAGCTTGAGTTCACAGCCGTTCGCGCCGCCGGCCGCGTTCAGGTCGGCGACCGCGAGTTGCGAGCCCTGCGCGATCTTCTGGCCGAGGACGCCGAGCGAGCCGGTGAGCGACATCACGGCGCCGACCGTCGTCGTGCAGGCTGCGAATGCCGGGGCGGCGGTCAGTGCGCCGAGCGCGGCGCCGAGCAGCAAGGATCTCGTCAACATGTCCGAACCCTCCTACGCTCACGCTTCGGTGAACCCGCAGGAGAGTCGGTGGATCGCAGCGCCGCTCATTCGGCGCTCCGGTCGGGTCCGGCAGACCCAAACGGCAAAGCGTGTCAGTGAAAACCCGTACGAACACGTATCGCGCGGAAAAGTTCCGCGCGCGCCAAGCCGGGCCGCGGCGCGGGCGCGGTCAGCGCGGTGCGAGCGCGCTCGTCAACGCGTCGATCGCCTCGCGCAGCTTGGCCTTCGCGAGGTCGCGGCACTGCGCCTCGGACGCCTGCGCCTTGGCGCCGAACGCGGTCGCCATCTGCTCGGGCTTGAAGAGCAGCGTCTTCGACGGGCGCGGGTTGTTGCGCGGCAGCAGCATCACGCGCGCGGTGACGACACACGTCGCGTCGGGCGTGATGCCGCCCGAGACCTGCGTCGCGAAGCCCCAAGTCGACGGCGGGTAGAGCTTGGCGAGCCGCATCGTCTCGGCGTCGGCGAACATCGAGCGCGCGGTGGCGGCGTCGATCAGCGTCTCGGCCGATTTGTCGACGAACAGATAGTCGGGCAAGGCGGCAAATGCGGCGCTCGACAGCAATATCGCGGCGGCTGTGGTGGCAGTTCTGATCTTCATGGCTTTGACCTTGTGGGTTGGGACCGGATCGGCGCCACGGCCGCGGCGCGTGAGCCGATGATGCCCGAAGCGGATGGCGCACGGCAATCCGCTCGCACCCGAAAGCGGCGCTTCGGCCTTCGGCCACAACCAGCCTCGAAGCTGGATGAATGTACAGTCTGGCGTCGGAGCGCCCTACCTTGGTGTGCAGACCCGAAAGAGCCCGATGCCGAGCCTCGCCCCCCGCAGCACAAGCACCCCGCGCGACGATGTCTTCGCGGCGCTGAACGACGCCCAGCGCGCCGCCGTGGAGCACGGTGTCGCCGACGGCGACCGGCGCGCACTGCTCGTCATCGCGGGCGCCGGATCGGGCAAGACGATGACGCTCGCCGCGCGCGCGGCGCGGCTCGTGCTTGCCGGCGCCGACCCGCAGCGGCTGCTGCTATTGACGTTCTCGCGCCGCGCGGCGCACGAGATGGTGCGCCGCGCCGGCCGTCTGCTGCACCGCGCGCTCGGTCTGGCGGCGACGGCCGCGCCGCCGATGCTGCACTGGGCCGGCACCTTCCACGCGATCGGCGCGCGGCTGCTGCGCGAGTACGCGGCCTCGATCGGCCTGCCCGAATCGTTCACGATCCTCGACCGCGGCGATGCCGAGGATCAGCTCGGCTGGCTGCGCCAGGAGCAGGGCCTCGCGGCGATGAAGCAGCGCTTTCCGCAGAAGGCGACCTGCCTTGCGATCTACTCGCGCGCCGTGAACAGCCAGGCGCCGCTCGCCGAGGTCCTGCAGCGCCACTTTCCGTGGTGCGCGGCGTGGGAGCAGGAACTCGCCCGCTTGTTTCGCGCCTACGCGCAGAGCAAGGCCGGCCAGCATGTGCTCGACTATGACGACCTGCTGCTGTACTGGCAGCAGATGATGGCGGTGCCGGCGCTCGCGCACGCGATCGGCGCGCGCTTCGATCATGTGCTGGTCGACGAATACCAGGATACGAACCGGCTGCAGGCGGCGATCCTGCTCGCGCTGAAGCCCGACGGCCGCGGCCTGACGGTGGTCGGCGACGACGCGCAGTCGATCTACTCGTTTCGCGCCGCCGAGGCGCGCAACATCCTCGACTTCCCGGCGGCGTTCGACCCGCCGGCGCGCGTCGTCGCGCTCGAACGCAACTATCGCTCGACGCAGCCCATCCTCGACGCATCCAACGCCGTCATCGCGCTCAGCGCCGAGCGCTTCGCGAAGACGCTGTGGACCGACAAGGCCTCGTCGGCGCGGCCCCTCCTCGTCACCGTCGAGGACGAGGCAGCGCAGGCGCGCTGGGTTGCCGACGCGCTGCTCGAACAGCGCGAGGCCGGCATCGCATTGAAGCGCCAGGCGACGCTCTTTCGCACCGCGCACCACAGCGCGCCGCTCGAACTCGAACTGACGCGGCGCAATATCCCCTACGTCAAGTTCGGCGGCCTGAAGTTTCTCGAGTCGTCGCACGTGAAGGATCTGCTGTCGGTGCTGCGCTGGGCCGAGAATCCGCGCAGCCGCCTGGCCGGCTTTCGCGTCGCGCAACTCGTCGCCGGCATCGGGCCGGCATCGGCGCGGCGCTTGCTCGATGCGATGGAGGCCGCGGCCGACCCTGCCGCCGCGCTGCTCGGCTTCAAGCCGCCGCCCGCCGCGGCGACCGACTGGCGTGCCTTCGTGCAGCTCTACGCGAGCCTGCGGCAGGACGCTTCGCCGTGGCCGGCGGAGGTCGATTGCATCGTGCGCTGGCTCACGCCGCAGCTCGAACGCCTGCACGACGACGCCGCGCCGCGCGGCGCCGACCTCGCGCAGCTCGCGCGCATCGCGGCGGGCTACTCTACGCGCGAGAGCTTCCTCACCGAACTCACGCTCGACCCGCCCGGCGCAAGCAGCGACGAGGCCGGCGCGCCGCTGCTGGACGAGGACTATACGATCCTGTCGACGATCCACTCGGCGAAGGGTCAGGAGTGGAGCGCCGTCTACGTCCTCAACGTCGCCGACGGCTGCATGCCGTCGGACATGGCGACCGGCAGCCGCGCCGGGATCGACGAGGAACGCCGCCTGCTCTACGTCGCGATGACGCGCGCCCGCGATCGCTTGAGCCTGCTCGTACCGCAGCGCTTCTATGTCCACCAGCAATCCCGGTTCGGCGACCGCCATGTCTACGCGACGCTGTCGCGCTTCGTTGCGCCCGAGGTGGCGGCGCACTTCGAGTGGGTCGGCCCCGGGCCGGTCGGCGCGCCCGCCGCCGCGCCGGCCGGCGCGCCGTTGCCGGCCGCGATCGATATCGCGGCGCGCGCCGGTTCGATCTGGAATTGAGCCCGGCTCGATCGGCAGCCCGCTACCGAGGCAACGGCCGATCGTCACAGCCTCACGCAGTGAGCTTGTGCGGGTGAAACATGGCGCCTCGCGGCCACCTTGCCTGCGGCGCCGACAATGCGCAACGACCGCCCCATGCTGACGATCCACTTCGCGAACCGCACCGAACGCCTTGCCGGCCTGCTCGCCGAGAGCGTCGGCGGCGGCACGCTGTTCGTCGCCGACGAGGTGATCGTGCCGAGCGCCGCGCTGCGGCGCTACCTGACGCTCGCGATCGCGCGGCGCCACGGTGTGTGCGCCAATGTGCGCTTCGGCTACCTCGCGCAAAGCCTGTGGCAGTGGATCGCGCGCGTCGTGCCGGGGGTGCAGGCCGAGTCGCCGTTCGCGCCCGGCGTGCTCGCCTGGCGCATCTTCGCCGCATTCGGCGATCCGTCCTTCGGCGCCGCCCATCCGCGCCTGCACGACTACCTCGCGCGCAGCGACGCGCCGATGCGCTGGCAGCTCGCGCAGCAGCTGGCCGGCATCTTCGACCAGTACATCACCTACCGGCCGCAGTGGCTCGCGCAGTGGAGTGCCGGACGACGCAGCGTGCTCGAGCCCGGCGCGCCGGCAGCGGCGCGCGCCGACGAAGCCTGGCAGGCCGCGCTGTGGCGCCGGCTCGCCGACGACGCCGGCGACAGGCATCCGGCGGCGGCATTTGCCGATGCGCTCGCCACGGACGGCGATGCGCTCGTCGCCGCCGGTACGCTGCCGGCACGCCTGCACATCTTCGGCCTGCCGTCGATGCCGCCGCTGCACCTCGGCCTGCTGCAGGCCCTCGCGCGCAGCGTCGACGTCCAGGTCTACGCCCTCGTCCCGTGCCGCGAATACTGGCTCGACATCGTGGATCGCAAGCGCCTCGCCTACCTGGCGGCGCGCACGCCAGCCGGCGCCACGCTCCATCACGAGGTGGGCAACGGACTGCTCGCCGCCTGGGGCCGGCAGGCGAAGGCGCAGCTCGAACTGCTGATCGAAGCGACCGGCGACGCCGCGGTCGACGCCGCGCACTTCGACGAACCCGAAGCCGATACGCTGCTCGCCCGGGTGCAGCGCTCGATCCTCGACCTGACCGAGCTTGCGCCCGCTTCGATCACGCTGGCCGGCGACGACCGCAGCATCGAGGTCCACGTCTGCCACGGCCTGGCGCGCGAGCTCGAAGTCCTGCACGACCGGCTGCTCGCGCTGTTCGCTTCGCCGCGGCCGCCGGCACCAGACGACATCCTCGTCGTCACGCCCGACCTCGAAGCCGCCGCGCCACTGATCGACGCCATCTTCGCGACGGCGCCGCCGGATCGCCGGATCCCGTATCACGTCACCGGCCGCGCGCGCAGCAGCGTCAATCCTGCGGCGCACGCGCTGCTCGATCTGCTCGCGCTCGCCGGCTCGCGCTTCGCGGCGAGCGCCGTCTTCGGGCTCCTGCAGCAGCCACTCGTAGCGCGCCGCTTCGGCCTCGACGCCGAGGATCTGGCCCGGGTCCACGCCTGGCTGCAGGCCGCCGGCGTGCACTGGGCGCTCGATGCCGCGCATCGCGCGAGTTTCGGCCTGCCGGCGCAGGCGACGCACAGCTTCGCCGACGGACTGGATCGGCTCCATCTCGGCTACGCGCTGCCGGCACGCGCCGATGCCGCATTCGATGGCAAGCTGCCGGCGGGCGACGCCGAAGGGTCGGATGCGGTCGCGCTCGGCGCGCTCACGCGCTTCGTCGGCCAGCTCGCTGCGCTGCGCCGGCGCGTCGCCGCGCCGCTGCCGGCTGGCGACTGGCCGGCGCTGCTGGTCGAACTGCTGGACGCGTTTCTCGCGCCGCAGGGCGATGAACGCGAAGACCTGCAGGAGACACAGGCCGCGATCGAGCGCTTCGCCGACACGCTGTGTCGCGCGACGCCCGAGCTGCCGCTGGCGCTGGACGTGCTGCGCGCCGCGCTCGGCGAGGTGCTCGACGATGTGGCGCGCGGCGGCGTGCCCACCGGCGGCGTGACCTTCGCTTCGATGAGCAGCCTGCGCAACCTGCCGTACAAGGTGATCTGCGCGATCGGCCTGAACGACGGCGCCTTCCCGACCCAGGCGCGGCCGGCGGAATACGACCTGCTGGCGCGCGACCCGCAGCCCGGCGATCGCCAGCGCCGCATCGACGAGCGCAACCTCTTCCTCGACCTGCTGCTCGCCGCGCGCGAGCACTTCCATCTGAGCTATACCGGGCGCAGCGCGCGCGACAACGCGCCGCTGCCGCCGTCGACGCTGGTGTCGGAACTGCTCGACACCCTGCTGCCGGCGATCGCCGGCGACCGCGCCGCGGCCCGCGCGCGGCTCGTCGTGCTGCATCCGCTGCAAGGCTTCTCCGAACTCGGATTCGAGGCCGATGCCGACCCGCGCATTCGCAGCTTCGACGCCGAGACCGCGCAGGCGCTGCAACAGCGGTTCGCGGCGCTGCGCGATGCCGCGCCGGCCGGGCCCGGGGCGCCGCTTGCGGCATCGCAGGACGAAGAAGGAGACGACGACGAGGCGCCCGAAGCGCTGCCGCCCTTCTTTGCCGCGCCGCTCGCGGCAGCGGGCGACGAATGGTGCGATGTGGCGCTCGCCGATCTGGTCGCATTCTTCGTCAATCCATGCCGCTTCCTGCTCGTGCGCCGCCTCGGCATGGTGCTGGCCAGGGCCGAGCAGGAACTGCAGGACGACGAGCCGTTCATCGCCACCGTGCCGGCGCGCAGCGCGCTCGCTGCGCGGCTCCTGCCCGGCTTGTGCGCGGGGCAGAGCGTCGACGACGCCCGCTCGCTCGCGCTCGCCGGCACCGAAGTGCCGGCCGGCGCCTTCGGCCGTCATTTTCTCGATCGCGAGCTGGCGGGCCTCGAGCGCTTCGCGACGCGGCTCGATGCACTTACCGCGCAGCCGGTACTCGCGCCGCACGCCGCGCAGGCCGGGCTCGAGTCGGGCGGCCGCGCCTGGCGCATCCATGCGGGCTTTGCCGATCTGCGCCCGGACGGCCTGGTGCGCCATCGCTACGACGCACTGCGCGCGCGCGACAGGCTCGAAGCCTGGCTGCCGCACCTGCTGCTGTGCGCCGATCCGGCGCCCGGCGTCGCGCCGCGAACGACCTGGCTCGGGCGCGACGAGGGATTCGTGCTCCATCCGGTCGATGCCGCGCGCGAGGTAATGGGCGCACTCATCGCGCTCTACGACCGCGGGCTGCGCGAGCCGCTGTACTTCTTCCCGAAGAGCGCCTGGGCCTACCTCGGCGACGGCGAAAGTCCGGCCCGGGCGCGAGTGGCGTGGCAGGCGAACGATCGAAACCCGTTCGGCGAATCGGCGGATCCGGCCTATCGCCTCGCGCTGCGCGGCCTGCGAGACCCGATGGGCGACGGCTGGGACGCCTTCGAGACCTGTGCAAAGGCGGTCTTCGCGCCGCTGCTCGCGCATGCCGAGGAGATGCGCTGACGTGAATGCCGCGCCGCACTTCGACATCCATGCCTGCCCGCTCGACGGCACGAGCCTGATCGAGGCGTCGGCCGGCACCGGCAAGACGTGGACGCTGTGCGGCCTGTACCTGCGGCTGCTGCTCGAACGCGGCCTGCAGGTGCAGCAGATCCTCGTCGTCACGTTTACGAAGGCAGCGACCGCCGAGCTGCGCGAGCGCATCCGCAGCCGCATCGCCGAGACGCTCGCCTTCGTGCGCGACGGCGCGGCGCTGGGCGCCGATCCGTTCGTGCCGCGCTTCGTCGGCGTCCTGCGCGAGCAGCGCGGCCTCGCCGATCGCGAGATCGCGACGAGGCTCGAGCTGGCGCTGCGCACCTTCGACGAGGCATCGATCTTCACGATCCACGGCTTTTGCCAGCGCGCGCTGGCGGATGCGCCGTTCGCATCGCAGATGCCGCTCGCGCTCGACGTGCTGACCGACGACAGCGAGTTCGTCCAGCAGGCGGCGAACGACTTCTGGCGCCGCCGCATCGCGGGCGACGCGCTCGACCCGGCGCTCGCCGCCTACCTCGTGCAGCGCAAGGATTCGCCCGAGCGCTTCGCCGCCCTGCTGCGCCGCCATCTCGAAAAGCCTCTGGCCTGCGTGCGCTGGCCGGCCGATGCGCCCGAAGCCGGGGCAGCGGCCGGGGAAGCGACGACCGCATTTGCCGCCGCCCACGACGCCGCCCGCGCCATCTGGCATACCGAGCGCGACGCCGTTTCGCGGTGCCTGCAAGCCGGTGCATCGCAACTCAGCCAGGTCAGCTACAAGGGCGAGGCGATCGCTGCCGCGGCGAACGAATGGGACGCACTGCTCGCGACCGGCGACGCGTTCGCGGCGCTCGAGATCGAGCCGAAGAAGGCCGCGCTGTTCGGCAGCGCAAGGCTCGCGGCGGCGACCAACAAGGGCCGCACCACGCCCGCGCATCCGTTCTTCGAGACAGCCCAGCAATGGCTGGACCGGCGCGAGCAGACCCTGACGCTGCTTGCCCGCGCCCGGCTCGCGCTGCTGCGCGAGCTGATCGCCGAAGGCACGGCCGAGGTGCGCAGCGCCAAGCGCGCGCGCCGCGTCGTCACCTACGACGACATGCTTGCCAACCTGCACGACCGGCTCACGAGCGGCGATGCACCGGCGCTGGCCGGCGCGCTGCGCGAGCGCTTTCCGGCCGCGCTGGTCGACGAGTTCCAGGATACCGACCCGCTGCAGTTCGAGATCCTGCGCACCGTCTACGCCGCCGAATACCGGTTGCCGCTCTTTCTGGTCGGCGACCCGAAGCAGGCGATCTACGGCTTTCGCAATGCCGACCTGCACACCTACCTCGCGGCGCGCAGCGAGGCATCGAGCGAGGCGACGCTGGCCGACAACCAGCGTGCGAGCGAGACGCTGATTCAGGCGACGAATGCGCTCTTTTGCGCCAACGAGCGCGCCTTCATGCTCGACGGCCTAGCCTATCCGGCGGTCGGCTTCGGCGACAAGCCGCGCAAGGCCTTCGTCGATCGCAGCGCGTCGCGCGACGCCGCGCCGATGCAGGCGTGGATGCTGCCGACCGACGCCGAGGGCGGACAAAGCGGCTTCGCCGGCGAGCCGCGACTGAAGAAGGCGGACGCGCTCGCCGCCAGCGCGCAGGCGACGGCGGCCGAGATCGCGCGCCTGATCGACGCCGGGCAGCGCGGCGCGATCACGCAAGGCGGCGCGCCGCTGCGCGCCGGCGATATCGCGGTGCTCGTGCGCAGCCACGCGCAGGGCAGCCGGATGCGCGAGGCGCTCGCGCGGCTTGGCGTCGGCAGCGTCGAGCTGTCGCAGGCGAGCGTCTATCGCAGCAGCGACGCCGAGGATCTCGAGCGGCTGCTCGCGGCGATCGCCGACCCGGCGCGCGAGCGGCTGCTGCGCGCGGCGCTCGCGACCGTCTGGCTCGGGCTCGACGCGGCCGCGATCGACGCCCTGGCAAGCGACGAGGCGGCTTTGCTCGCCCATGTGCAGCGCTTTGCGCAGGCGCGCGAGACCTGGCTTGCGCGCGGCGCGGGCTTCATGCTGCGCGGACTGCTGCGAAGCCTTGGCATCGCCGCGCGCCTGCTCGCGCGGCCGGACGGTGAACGCCGGCTGACGAATGCGCTGCACCTGATCGAGTGCCTGCACCAGGCGAGCCACGCGCACCCGGCCCCCGAAGCGCTGCTGCGCTGGCTGCAGACCCAGCGCGCAAGCGGCGGCAACGCCGACGAGGCGACCCAGCTGCGCCTCGAATCGGACCGCAACCTGGTGCAGATCGTGACCATCCACAAGGCCAAGGGGCTCGAGTACGCCGTCGTCTTCTGCCCCTTCGTCTGGGACGGCTACCGTCGCCCGGCGAACGGTGCGCTCGAAGGCGTCGAATACCACGCTGCCGACGGCCGCCGGGTGATCGACTACCGCAAGGGGCTGGACGCCGCGTTCGACGAGAAAGCGGTCGCGGCGCAGCGCCGCATCGAGTCCGCCGCCGAGGACCTGCGGCTGATCTACGTCGCGCTGACGCGCGCGGTGCACCGCTGCGTGATCGTCGCCGGCGGCTACCTGAGCGGCGCCAAGGCAAGCCCGGCCGAAAGCACGCGCAGCCTGCTCGCCTGGCTCGTCGCAGGGCAAGGCCAGACGCCGCAGCAATGGTTCGATGGCAAGCGCACGAGCGCCGCGATCGCCGCCGCATGGCAAGCGCTCGCCGCACGCTGCGGCCCGGCGCTGCAGCTCGCACCGCTGCCGACGGCGCCGGGCGTGCCGGTGCGCGGCGATCTGCCCGCGCCGGAGTCGATTGCCGCGCTCGCCGCGCCGGAATCGATTGCGCCCGGCTGGTGGATCGGCAGCTTCAGCGCGCTCGCGCAGGGTGCAACGCACGAGCGCTCGGCGATCGATCACGACACCCTCGTCGCCCCGACCGCGCCATTCCCGGCGCCAGCCGCGCCGGACGCCGGCGCGACGCCGCCTGCCGATGACGACGTGCTGCGCTTTGCGCGCGGCGCGGCGGCCGGCGACTGCATGCACGCGCTATTCGAGCGGATCGATTTCGGCGCGCCCGCCGGCTGGCCGCAGGCGGTTGCCGATGCGCTGCGCCTGCATGCACCGGCGCTGCGCGCGACGGCCGGGCCGCAGGCCGCGGCGCTGCGCGAACGCATGCTGCTGCGCATGCTGGGCGACGTGCTGCATACCCCGCTTGCGGTCGGCACCGCGCGGTCGCTGCGCCTGGCCGACGTGACACCCGGGCGGCGGCTCGCCGAGCTCGAATTTCATCTGCCGTCGCACGCGCTCGATGCGGACCGCCTGAATGCCACGCTCGCGGCGCTCGGCCAACCCGTGCCGAGGCTCGCGTTTCGGCCCCTGCGCGGCTACCTCAAGGGCTTCATCGACCTCGTGCTCGAGCACGACGGGCGCTATTTCGTGCTCGACTGGAAATCGAACCATCTCGGCGATGCGCCGGCCGACTATGCCGCCGCCGGCGTCGAGGCGGCGATGGCCGCGCACGGCTACCACCTGCAGGCGCTGCTCTACTGCGTCGCGCTGCACCGCATGCTGCGCTGGCGCTTGCCGCACTACGACCCGGCACGCCATTTCGGCGGCGCGATCTATCTCTTCGTGCGCGGTGTGCGGCCCGCCTGGATCGATCCGTCCGGTGTACCGGCCGGCGTGCATTTCACGCGACCGACACCGCAGGCGCTGGCCCGCGCTTCGGCGCTGTTCGACGCGGAGCCGGCGCGATGAAAGGCGAACGCGCGGCCCTCGACACCCCGGCGCTGACGCTCGCCGAGGGCTTCGCGCAGCATGTGCATGCCTGGTCGCGGCGCAGCGGCGCGAGCGACGAGATTGCGATTGCGGCCGCGACGGCCGCACGCGCCGTGAGCCTCGCGCTCTCGGACGGCCATGCCTGCGTCACGCTGGCCGACCTCGATGCGCTGGCGTGCGACGCGCCGGCCGGCAGCGACGCCTGGCGCCGCATGCTGCGCGCCTCGGGCGTCGTCGGCACCGACGATGCGCCGGGCGCGATGCCGCTCGTGCTCGACGCCGACGGCCGGCTCTATCTGCACCGCTATTTCGACTACGAGCGCCGGCTCGCGCGGCGCGTTCTGCGCGCGGCGCGCGCCGTGGCGCCGGACCTCCCAACGGCACAGCGCGACGCACTGCGCGCGCAGCTTGCGGCGCTCTTCGCGGCCAACGCAACGGCGTCGGGCGATGCGGTCGACTGGCAGAAGATCGCGACCGCGCTTGCGCTGCGCGCCAGGTTTGCCGTCATCAGCGGCGGCCCCGGCACCGGCAAGACGACGACCGTCGTCAACCTGCTCGCCTGCCTGATCGCGCAGCAGCCGGACTGCCGCATCGCGCTCGCCGCGCCGACCGGCAAGGCCGCGGCGCGCATGGGCGAGGCGATCCGCGAGCGCGCCGCGCACCTGCCGGCGGCGATCCGCGCCAGGCTGCCCGCCGAGGCGTCGACGATCCACCGCCTGCTGGGCGTCACGCCGACGGGCTTCGTCCACCACGCCGGGCGCAGGCTTGCGATCGATGCGCTCGTCATCGACGAGGCGTCGATGCTCGACCTCGCGCTCGCGACCAAGCTGCTCGAAGCGGTGCCGGACACGGCGCGCATCGTGCTGCTCGGCGACAAGGACCAGCTCGCCGCCGTCGAGTCGGGCGCGGTCTTCGCCGAGCTGAGCGCCGACCCGACGCTTTCGGATGCCTGCCGCGCCGAACTGTCCGACCTCTGCGGCAGCGCACCGGAAGCGGTCGTGCCGCCCGCGCCGGCCGACGCGAGCGGCCTGCACGATGCGAGCGTCTGGTTTCGGCGCAACTTCCGCTTCGCCGCCGATTCGGGCATCGGCCGGCTCGCCGCGGCGATCAACGCCGGGCGCGCCGACGACGCGGCTGCCTTGCTCGGCGGCGCGCCGCAGCGCGACGTGCACTGGATCGCCGACGACGCGATGCAGCCGGCGGCGGCCACGATCGCGCGCCTCGAAACCGGCTATGCGCCCTATTTCGACGCCGTGCTGCGCGAGCCGGCGCAGCCCGCGGCGATCGTCGAATCGTTCGCGCGCTTTCGCGCGCTGTGCGCGGTGCGCGATGGCGCGCGCGGCGTCGAGGCGATCAACGCGCATCTGGCGCAACGGCTGCGCTCGATGCTCGGCGCGCGCGACCACGATCCGCGCTCGCCATGGTTCATCGGCCGGCCGGTGATCGTGCGCCGCAACGACCCGGTGCAAAGACTCTTCAACGGCGATATCGGGATTGCGCTGCCGGCTGCGAACGGCGAACTGATGGTGCATTTCCCGCAGCCCGGCGGCGGCTTGCGCGAGGTCGCGCCGCTGCGGCTGCCGGCGCACGAGACGGCGTTCGCGATGACGGTGCACAAGGCGCAGGGGTCGGAATTCGACGCCGTCTTCGTGCTGCTGCCGGCGCAGGCGAGCCGCGTGCTGACGCGCGAGCTGCTCTATACCGCCGTCACGCGCGCGCGCCGGCAGGTGACGCTCGCCGCCGGCGCCGCGGTGCTGGCGGCTGCGATCGAGGCGCGCACCCGGCGCCGCTCGGGGCTGCTGGCGCGGCTCGCGCAGGAGGCGGCGCGCGCATAAGGCGCCGACACGCGTCGTCGCTGGTGCGATTTGGGCAATCGGTGCACGGGCGGGGAGGCAGGCCAGTCGCCTATCGCGCACCGGCCGAGCAATAGGCATTCGTCGGCGATCCGCCGCGCAGGTATTGCGCTTCCTCCTGCGGTGTCGCGCGGCGCAGCGCGACGAGCCGGGCACGCGTGCCGTTCAGCTCGCGCAAGGTTGCCTGCATGGCGCTCGCGACGTCTTCGTCGGCGCCGAAGGCCCTGATTCAGCGGCGCGGCCGGCCCTGATAGCGAAAGTCCACGACCCAGGGCGTCGAAGTCCTGAAGAACTCGGCCATGTTCAGACTCGTCTTCGCACTCGACCGCCACGCGGTACGCGATCGAGCGGCGGCCCGTCACCGGCGATTGGTTCCGGGTTCACGCCATCTCCGGCACCACCCTGCCTTCGCCCACCTCCTCTTCGGTCCGCCCGTCGCGGATGCGATAGATGCGCTTGAAGGTCGGGATGATCTTCTCGTCGTGGGTGACGACGATGATCGCGGTGTCGTATTGCGCCGCCATCCGGTTGAGGATGCGAACGACCGACAACGCGCGCTCGCTGTCGAGCGGCGCCGTCGGCTCGTCGGCCAGGATCACCGGCGGCCGGTTCGCGAGCGCACGCGCGATCGAGACGCGCTGCTGCTCGCCGCCGGAGAGCTCCGAAGGCTGCGCCTTCGCGCGGTGCGCCACGTCGAGCGCGTCGAGCAGTTCGAGCGCGCGTGCGCGCGCCGCCGCGTTGTCCATGCCGGCGAGCATCGGCAGCAGCGCGACGTTGTCGGTCACGTCGAGGAACGGGATCAGGTACGGCGCCTGGAAAACGAAGCCGATGCGGTCGCGCCGCAGCGCGCGCAGTTCGGCGATCTTCCAGCCGTCGTCATAGATCGTCTCGCCGCCGAGCACCATGCGCCCGCCGCTGGGCTCGATCACCGCACCGAGGCACTTCAGCAGCGTGCTCTTGCCCGATCCGGACGGCCCGATCAGGCCGACGACTTCGCCCGGCGCGACGACCATGTTGACGTCCTTCAGCGCATCGACCGCCGTCGCGCCGCTGCCGTAGCGCTTGCGCAGGCCTTCGATGCGGATGCCGGGCTCAATCATGCCGGTCAACCGCCGATCGCCGCCGCCGGGTCGACGCGCAGCGCGATGCGGATCGCGATCGTGCTCGCGAGCGCGCAGATCAGCATCACGCCGGCGAAGCCGAGCAGCGCGTCGCCCGGCAGCAGCAGCACGTACTTCGGAAAGATCGGCGCCCAGGCGGTGGCGGCGATCTTGCCGACGACGAAGCCGATCAGACCGAGGCCGAGCGCCTGCTGCAGGATCATCGCGGCGATCGTGCGGCTGCGCGTGCCGATCAGCTTGAGCACCGCGATCTCGCGGATCTTGCCGAGCGTCATCGTGTAGATGATGAAGGCGACGATCGCGGCGCTGACGACGGCGAGGATGGCAAGAAACATCGCGATCTGGCGCGCCGAGGTGGCGATCAGCTTGGCGATCAGGATCTCCTCCATCTGCTCGACGCTGAAGGCCTCGAGGTGTTTCCAGCGCCGCACGTTGTCCGCCACCGGCGCCGGCGGATAGCCCGGCGCGAGTTGGACCAGCACCGCGTTGACGTTGTGATTGCTCGCCTGCGAGGCCTGGATCGCCTCGAGCAGCCCCGGCACCCCGGGCCGGTTCAGGCTCGGGTTGGCGGCGACGCGGGTGCGCTCGTTCAGGATCGCGTCGTTGTCCTTCAGGAACTGCGCCTCCTGCGCATCCTTCAGCGGGATGAAGACCATCGGGTCGCCGCCCGACGACACCGCGCGCCGCGTCAACCCGACGACGGTGTAGTCGTGGCGGCGGATGCGAATGCGGTCGCCGAGCGCGAAACCCGTCTTCGCGTCCGCCACCGCCTCGTAGTGGCTGCGCGTGAGATGGCGGCCCGCGATCAGGAAGCGCGGCTCGCCCGGCTGACCCGGCTCGAAGCCGACGACCATCGCGCGCACGTCGTCCTGCCCCTTTCTGACCTGCATCGTCAGGTAGGTCACGTTGGCGGCGCGTGCGACTCCGGGGAGCGCGCGAATGCTGCGCACGGCATCGTCGCGCAGGCTCGACGCCTCGGCGTACGGGCCCTGCGTGTCCTGCTGCACGACCCAGAGGTCGGCGCCGCTGTTGTGCAGCAGCACGCGCCCGTCCTCGACCATGCCGCGGTAGATGCCGGCCATGCTCAGCGTCAGGCCGATCAAGAGGCCGAGCCCCACGCCGGTGAGGACGAACTTGCCCCACGCATGCGCGATATCGCGGCCCGCGAGGTTGATCATGGCCTGGCGGGCACGATCGCGTCGACAATCTCGATCCGGTTGCCGGCCGAGAGCTCGCGCTCGCTGTAGACGACGACGCGGTCGCCGGCGGCAAGGCCTTCGAGCACCTGCACCCGCCCGTCGAGCCCCGACTGGCCGATGCGCACCGGCACGAAGCGCGGCGTGCGCCCCTCGATCCGCCAGACGCCGACCTGCTCGCCGCGGCGCTGCAGGCTGGCGTTGGGCACCACGAGGGCAGGCTTGGCGGCGGGCAGCGTGAGCGTCACCTCGGCCAAGTCGCCGATCGACGCCGGGAACGCCGATTCCGCGGGCGGCGCATCGAAGCCGACCATCGCGACGCGTTCCTCGGTCACGCTGTCGCTCACCGCCTCGACGCGCGCGACGGCGCCGGACAGCGGCCTTGCCGGGTCCGAGCGCAAGGCGATGCTCGCTTTCAGGCCCGGCGCCAGCCCGGCCGATCGGCCCTGGTCCAGTCGCACGCGAAGCCAGAGCGAATGCGGATCGGCCAGCCGCAGCACCGCTTGGCCGGCGACGACGGTGGAGCCCGGCTCGGCGTCGCGGCCGATGACGACGCCGTCGGCCGGTGCGGCAAGCCGCACGTTCTGCCGCTGCTGGCGCAGCCCGGCGCGCTCGGCGGCGAGGCGTTGCAAGTCATGCCGCGCGGCGCCGATGTTCGCGTCGGCACCGGCGAGCGCGGCGTCGGCCGAGGCCTGCTCCTGCAGTTTGGCCTCGACCGCGGCGGCGCCGAAGAAGCCCTGCCTGCCGAGATCGACGTAACGCTGCGCATTCGCCCGCGCGAGCCGCTGCCGGGCGAGCGCGTCGGCGCGTTGCGCCGCGGCTGCATCGGCCGCGCTGCGCGCGCGTTCGATCGAGGCGTCGATCGCGGCGACACGCTCGTCGAGGTCGATCGGGTCCATCTCGGCCAGCAGTTGGCCGGCCGCAACCCTGTCGCCGACATCGACGAGCACACGGCGCACGCGCCCCGAGGTCGTCGGCCCGATCAGGAAGCTGCGCCGCGCCTCGATCGTTCCGATGCCGAACAAGGCCGGCACGACCGCCTCTTCGGCGACCTGATGCACCGTGACGCGCACCGCGGCCATCGGGCCGGTGCGCAACGCCACGTAGGCGAGCGCGGCAATCAGGATAACCAGCGGCAACACCATCGCCGCGCGCCGCAGCCAGATGCGAGAGGTCTTCATGGCGCACGGCGCAGGCCGCGCTCGTAGATCGCGAACAGCGCCGCGGCGCGCTCCTTCATCCCGGCGACGCTGGCGCTCGCCATCGACTGCATCACGAGACCCTGCACGATGCCGACGAACAGCGTCGCCGCGGCGTCGAGATCGGCATCCGGATCGATCGTGCCGCGCGCCACCTCGGCATCGAGCAGGCGGCGCAGCAACTTGCGATAAGCCCGCAACAGACCCTGCACTTCGCGCTTGGTCGCCGCATCGGCCGAACCCTGCAGCTCGTGAAAGATGAGGCGCGGAACGCCCGGGTGGGCGACGATGAATCCGACGTGCGCCTCGAAGACCGCCGCGAGCGCCGCGAACGGTGCGTCGGCAGCGGCGGTAGCCGCTGCCTCCAGACTGCTCGTCAGACGGGCGCGAATCCACGCCATGCAGGCGAGCCAGATCGCGTCCTTGGTCGGGAAGTGCTTGAAGACAGCCCCCTGCGTGACGCCGATCGCGGCTGCGATATCGGATGTCGTGATCAGCGCCGGGCTCGAATCGCGCGCCAGCAGCAACGCCGCGGCGACGATGTCGGCCTGCCGTTGTTCGGTCGAAAGGCGGGTCGGGGTGAGCATCGGTAAACCGAGAGTCGAAGCTTTCGGTAAGTATTTGAATACTTACCACTATAGGCGAGATCGGCGGTGTCTGCAAACCGACGTTGTGCCAACCCTTTACCGCCGTTGCCGATCCCGCGGGTAAGCGGCGGCAGTTCAGCCTTGCGCGCTCTCGGTCATCCGGCCGCAGTACGCGGCGAGCTGCTGCGGCAGATCGGTCGGGCAGACGCCGCCCTGGCGGTTGCCGGGAACGGCGTAATCGATAAATTTCGGGTACGGCAGATCGAGCCCGGCCATGATGCGTTCGAACTCTTCGAGCGAGCGGGTGCCGCCGAGCCGCGGATTGCGCGCCTTCTCCTGCGCGATCGACGATACGCGGCGCTGCTGGTAGTCGTGCGCCGGGAAGACGAGGCAGTCGTCCGGCAGCGTGAAGAGCTTGTCGTGCACGCTGCGATAGAGCGCCGCCGCGTCGCCATTCTGGAAGTCGGTGCGCCCGCAGCCGTCGATCAGCAGCGCGTCGCCGGTGAAGATGCGGTCGGTGCCGGCGCCGGTCACGCGGTAGGCATGATGGCCGTCGGTATGACCCGGCGTGTGCAGCGGATGCAGCTCGATTCGGCCGATGCGCAGCGGCGTGCCCTCGACGACGCCGACGTCGGCGCACACCGGCGCATCGATCGCCGGCGCCGCGATGCGGCTGCCGACCTGCTCCTTCAGATGCAGCGCGGCGGTGATGTGATCGGCATGGATATGGGTGTCGAGCGTGAATGCGAGCGTGAGCTTCAGGCGCTGCAGCTCCTCGAGATCGCGCTCCATGCTGTTGACGACGGGGTCGATCAGCACCGCCTGCCCGGTCTCTTCACAGCCGAGCAGATAGGTGTAGGTCGACGACAGCGGCTCGAAGAGCTGGCGAAAGATCATGGCGTGGCATTCCGGTTCGAGGCGAGAATTCTCGCAGCGCGCACCGAACGCGCGGCTCCCGCTTGAAAAGACCCCGGCTGCCGCCGGTGTGAACGATATCGACCCGCGAACCACGATGAACGAATCCGCCTTTGCCGACCCGGCCGGCACCTGGAACAAGCGCTTCGAAGGCAGCGACTACCTGTTCGGCACCGAGCCGAACGACTATCTGCGCGCCCATGCCGGCAGGCTGCGCCCCGGCGGGCGGGTGCTGTGCGTCGCCGACGGCGA
>JACSRM010000234.1 GCA_014879745.1 Burkholderiaceae bacterium
AGCGAGACGGCGACGTTCTTCGGCTCGAGGAACACCTCGTAGCTCCAGGTGCCGCCTTCGCGGCCGGTGCCGCTCGCCTTCGTGCCGCCGAACGGCTGGCGCAGGTCGCGCACGTTCTGGCTGTTGACGAAGCACATCCCGGCTTCGATGGCGGCGGCGACGCGGTGCGCGCGGCCGAGGTTCTCGCTCCAGACGTAGCTCGACAGCCCGTACGCGATGTCGTTGGCCTGGCGAATCGCGTCGGCCTCGTCGTCGAACGGGATCAGGCAGGCGACGGGGCCGAAGATCTCCTCCTGCGCGATCTTCATGCGGTTGTCGACGTCGGCGAACACCGTCGGCAGCACGAAGTTGCCTTTCGCCACGTGCGCCGGCACGTCGGGCGCGGCGAGCCCGCCGCACAGCATCGTCGCGCCTTCCTTCGGCCCGAGCTCGATGTAGCTGCGCACCTTGGCCAGATGGCCCTGGCTGATCATCGGGCCGACGATCGTCTTCTCGTCGAGCGGATCGCCGACAGAAATGCGCTTCGCGCGCTCGGCGAACTTGGCCGCGAAGTCGGCGTAAATCGACTTCTGCACGAGGATGCGGCTGCCGGCGGTGCAGCGCTCGCCGTTGTTCGAGAAGATCATGAAGACGGCGGCGTCGAGCGCGCGTGCGAGATCGGCGTCGTCGAAGACGACGAACGGGCTCTTGCCGCCGAGCTCCATGCTGAACTTCTTGAGGCCCGCGGCACGCACGATGCGGTTGCCGGTTGCCGTCGAGCCGGTGAAGCTGATCGCGCGCACGTCGGGGTGGGCGCACAGCGGCTCGCCGGCCTCCTTGCCGAAGCCGTGCACGACGTTGAGCACGCCGGCCGGGATGCCGGCCTCGAGCGCGAGTTCGCCGAGCCTTGCCGCCGTCAGCGGCGACAGCTCGCTCATCTTCAGCACCGCGGTGTTGCCGAAGGCGAGCGCGGGGGCGACCTTCCACGTCGCCGTCATGAACGGCACGTTCCACGGGCTGATCAGCGCGCAGACGCCGACCGGGTGGTACAGCGTGTAGTTCAGGTGCGTCGGCGTCGGGTAGGTGTGGCCGTCGACGCGGGTGCACATCTCGGCGAAGTAGTAGAAGTTGTCGGCCGCGCGCGGAACGAGGCCCTTGCCGGTCTGCGCGATGACCTGCCCGGTGTCCATCGTCTCGGTGCGCGCGATCTCGGGCACGTGAGCGGCGATCAGGTCGCCGAGCCGGCGCAGCAGCCGCGCGCGCTCGGTTGCCGCGAGCCCCGCCCATTTCGGGAACGCGTCCTTGGCGGCGGCGACGGCGGCGGCGACTTCGGCCTCGCCGCCGCTCGCCACTTCGGCGAGCACGTCCTGCGTCGCCGGATTCCCGGTCTCGAAGTAGTCGTCGCTCTTGACGGGCTTGCCGGCGATCAGGTGTTCGATGCGCATTCGATGCTTCTCCTGTGGCCCGCGCTCAGCGGCCGAACGCGGCGTCGCCGGCGATCGTGTTGACGAGGCGGCCGATGCCGTCGATCTCGCACACCACCTCGTCGCCCTCGTTGACGTTGACGACGCCGTCGGGCGTGCCGGTGAGGATCACGTCGCCCGCCTGCAGCGTCATGAAAGCACTCAGGTACTCGATCAGCGCGGGGATGTCGTTGACCATGTCCGAAGTGTGGCCCTGCTGCGTGACCTTGCCGTTGACGAGGGTACGCAGTTCGAGGTCGTGCGGGTCGGCGACATCGGCGGCATCGACGAACCAGGGGCCGAGCACGGTCGCGCCGTCGCGGTTCTTCACGCGCAGGTTCGGGCGATACCAGTTCTCGAGATAGTCGCGGATCGCGTAGTCGTTGCACACCGTATAGCCGGCGACGTGGCGCATCGCGTCGGCCGCCTTCACGCGGCGCGCGGTGGCACCGATGACGACCGCGAGCTCGCACTCGTAGTGCATGAAGCTGGCGTCCCGAGGGCGGCGCGTGAAGCCGCGATGCCCGATCAGGCTGCCCGGCCCCTTGAGGAAGACGAGCGGCTCGTCGCGCGCGGTGACGGTCAGCTCCTTCGACAGTTCCTTCACATGGTCGGCGTAGTTGAGGCCGAGCGCGATGATCGTTCCGACCTCGAACGGCGGCAGCCAGACGACGTCGGCTTCGCCGAGCACGCGGCCGTCGGTCAGGCGCAGCCCGGCGCCCTCCGGTGTCGCGCTGTGGATCGCACCGCCGTAGGCGACGCGGGCGGTCCTCATGCCACGGCCTCCTCGGCGACGACGCGGCCTTCGAGCCGGCCGATCGGCGCGCATTCGACGGCGAACGACTGCCCCGCGGCGCAGCGCGGTGCGCTGGCGGCGATGCCGGTCATCAGGATGTCACCCGGCGCAAGCGTCATGAACTCGGTCACATCCTGCAGCAGCTGCGCGACCGGCCGCAGCATGCCACCGCCCTGCGCGCGGTGGACGACCTCGACGCCGACGCTGACCTCAATCGCAAGCGCATCCGGGTCGGCGATCGCGCCTGCCGCGACGACGCGCGGACCGACGAGGCAGCTTCCATCGCGCGCCTTGAAGCGCACATTCGGCCGGTACAGGCTCTCCTGCGGCAGGCTGAGGTCGGCGACGAGGGTCCAGCCGGCGATGTGGGCTGCGGCATCGCCCGCGCGCACGCGGCACGCGCTGCGCCCGATGACGATGCCGAGCGCGGCGCCGATCTCGAAGGCGCCGTCGCCGGCCGGCAACTCGACCGCCGTGCTGCCCGCGCGCAGCGTATTGCGCGGCTTCAGATAGAGCACCGGCGCCTTGGGCGGCGCCTTGTAGGGCGGCGCGCTCGCCGCAGCGCCGAGCGCCGCGAGCGCTTGCGGGTCGTTCAGCAGCGTGCCGTAGACGACGCCCGACAGGCGCCACGGCGCGAACTCGAACCGCAACGGGAAGGGCGGCAGCATCGGGTGAAAATTCATCGGGGTTGAATTGCTAATATGTGAGCAATATACTCGCTCGCATGTGAGTGAGTCAAGCACCATGACGACATCCGGTTCATCGCCCGTCTCGCGGGATCGCCGCGTGAAGCGGCGCGCCACGCAGGCGCGGAGGCAGCCCCCCTTCGCCCACCGCAACCTGCCGCTGCTGCTGCTGCAGGCGCGCGAGCGCGTCATCGCGCGCTTTCGGCCGCTGCTCAATGCGAATGGCGTGACCGAGCAGCAGTGGCGCATCGTGCGTGCGCTCCTCGAGACCGGGCCGCTCGAACCGCGCCAGATCGTCGCGTTGTGCGGCATCTCGAGCCCGAGCCTTGCGGGCATCTTGACGCGCATGGAAGAGGTCGGTCTCGTGCGGCGGGTGCGGCTCGACCACGACCAGCGGCGTCTCGAGGTTTCGCTGACGCCCAAGAGTCGCGCGCTGGCCGCTGCGATGGCGCCGCAGGTCGAAGCCGCCTACGCCGAACTCGAGGCCGCCGTCGGCCCCGAACTCGTCGCCCAGGTCTACCGCCTGCTCGATCGGCTCGTCGGTGCGCTCGATGCCGAAGCCGGACCGGGCGCGCCAAGCGCTTGACGGCAGCGTCGCGGCGGCGTGGCCGGCAGCCGACGGGCCGGTGCGCGCTCAGTGCCGGCCAAGCTCCATCTCGATGTGCAGCACGCCGCCCTCGCGGCGCTGCGTCATCGGCAGCTTGCTGCGCCGAAAAACCGACAGCATCGACGCATTGGCCGACAGCACTTCGGCTTCGAAGCGCTCGATGCCGTGGCGCCGCGCGATGCCCGCGAGCGCCGCGAGCAGGCGGCCGGCAAGACCCTGGCGCTGGACGTCCTCCTCGATCGTGAATGCGACCTCGGCGCGGCGAACGCCGTCCGGCGCCGTATCGGCGACATACGTCGCGCTGCCGACGATCGCTTCGTTCGCGCCGCTGCCGACGGTCACGACCAGGGCGGCGAGGCGCACGAGGTCGATGCGGCCGATGCGATCGAGCGGCCCGGCCGGCAGTTCCTTCAGATGGGCGAAGAAGCGGGTGTAGACCGTCTGCCGCTCGAGCTTGGCAAACGCGGCGATCAGCCGCTCCTTGTCGTCCGGGCGCATCAGCCGCAGGATCGCCGGCGAACCGTCGCGCAGTTCGAAACACTCGCGGTAGTGGAGGTCGTCGTCAGCGGTCATCGGTCGAGGTCCGTCGTGCTCCGCTCGCCGCCGGCCGCCTGGCATCGATCAGCGCGGCAATCGATTGGTTGGGGGTGATCGGCCCGAAGTGTGCTTCGAGGCCGGCGGCGCGCAGGCTGTCGCGCACCGGGCCGCGCGCGTCGGCCAGCGTGAGCGCGATGCCGCGGCGCTGCAACTCGCCGCTCAGATGCAGCAGCATCTCGGCGCCGGCCAGATCGACATTCGCGGTGGTCGAAAGGCTCCAGATCGCGAGCGTCGCATCCGGCGCCTCGGCGGCCAGCAGTTCGACGAAGCGGTCGCGCAGATACTCGCAGTTGAAATACAGGATCGCCGCGTCGGCGCGAAAGACGAAGACCCCCGGCGGGCGTTCGTTCTCCGGATTCGGCGCAACGTCGCCGAAGAGCTGCGTGCCCGGGATGCGCCCGAGCACCGCGACGTGCGGTTGCGACGCGCGCCGCAGCAGCAGTACCAACGAGATCGCGGCGCCGATCAGCACCCCCTGCAGCAACCCGGCGGCGAGCACGCCGGCCAGCGCCGCCGCCGCGATCGCGAACTCGCGCCGGTCGTAGCGCCACAGCCTTGCCAGTTCGTCGAGCCTGAAGAGCCCCGCCACCGCCGCGAGCACGATCGCCGCCAGCACCGGCTGCGGCAGATTGCGCAGCAGCTCCGAGAAAAACAGCACGACGATACCGATCACGAGCGCGGCGATCAGCCCGGACAACGGCGTGCGCGCGCCGGCACTCTCGTTGACGAGCGACTGCGACATGCCGCCGCTGACGGCGAAACCGTTGCCGAGCCCGGCGCCGAGATTGGCGGCGGCGAGGCCGAGGAACTCCTGGTTGGGGTCGAGGCGCAGGCCGCTCTTCAGCGCGAACATGCGGCCGATCGCGACCGTCTCGACGGCGCCGATCATGAAGCACGCCATCGCCAGCGGCAGCAATTCGGCGAGATCGCTCCAGCGCAGCGCCGGCAGTCCGATCGGCGGAATGCCCTGCGGCACGCTGCCGAGCAGCTTGACGCCGTGCGCGCCGGCATCCATCAGCGAGGCGGCAGCGATGCCGCCGATGACAACGAACAATGCGACCGGCTTGTTGGCGAAGAACACCTTGCCGAGCACGAGCACGGCAAGCGCGGCGGCGCCCATCGTCAGCGCGAGCGCGTTGGTTTCGTGCAGATGCGCGAGAAAGATCGACGCCCGCTCGACGAAATTGCCGTGCCCGCTGCTGACGCCGAACAGCTTGGGCAGTTGCGTGCTCGCGATGAAGAGGGCAACGCCAGCTTTCCAGCCGATCAGCACCGTCTCCGAGACGAAACTCACGACCACGCCGGCACGCAACAGCCAGGCGATGAAGGCGAGCAGCGCGACGAGCAATGCGGTACCGGCGGCGAGCGCGCCGAAGCGCGCCGCATCGGCGCCCGCCAGCGCGCCGAGCGTCGTGCCGACGAGCACCGAGATGGCCGAGGTGACCGTGATCGCCGTCTGGCGCGAGCTGCAGAACAGCCAGAACAGCAGCCCGGAGAACAGGCAGGCATAGAGGCCCGCCTGTGGCGGCAGATTGGCGAGCGACGCATCGCCCAAACCCGCGGGCAGCATGAAGGCCGCGAGCGTGATGCCGGCGACGGCGTCTGCGCGCAGCGACGCCCGGCCCAGGCGCGGCACCCATGTCAGCGCGGGCAGGGCACGGCGCAGCGGCGAAACCTGCGTCGCCGCGCCGCCCGTGGCCATCAGAATGCCTGGGCAATGATCCGCATCGGCCGGTCGGGCTCGCGGTAGTCGCCGGCCTTCTGGCGTGCCGGCAGCTTCGGCTTGTCGCGCGGCAGTTCCTGGTACGGCACCCGGCCCAGGATGTGGCTGATGATGTTGAGCCGCACCTTCTTCTTGTCATCCGACGGCGCGACGTACCAGGGCGCGAACTCGGTGTCGGTCGCGGCGAACATCGCGTCACGCGCGCGCGAGTAGTCGTACCAGCGGCTGTAGGACTTCAGATCCATCGGCGAGAGCTTCCAGATCTTGCGCCCATCCTCGAAGCGGTCCTTCAGGCGACGCGTCTGCTCGTCGGGGCTGACCTCGAGCCAGTATTTGAGCAGGATGACGCCCGAGTTGACGATCGCGCGCTCGACGAGCGGCGTCGCCTTCAGGAAGGCATCGGCCTGCTCCTCGGTGCAAAAGCCCATCACGCGCTCGACGCCGGCGCGGTTGTACCAGCTGCGGTCGAAGATCACGACCTCGCCCGCCGCCGGCAGGTGCCGCAGGTAGCGCTGCACGTACATCTGGCTCTTCTCGCGCTCGGTCGGCGCCGGCAGCGCGACGACGCGAAAGACGCGCGGGCTGACGCGCTCGGTCAGCGCCTTGATCGTTCCGCCCTTGCCGGCGCCATCGCGGCCCTCGAACAGGATGCACACCTTCAGCCCCTTGTGCAGCACCCATTGCTGGAGCTTGACGAGCTCGACGTGCAAGTCCTTCAGCGCCTTGTCGTAGGCCTTGCCCGACATCGGTTTGGGCGCCTGCGGTGCGGCTGGCGCCGGATCGCCGCTGACGGCATCTGCCGCGCGATCCGATGCGGCCTGCTTGGCGGCCGGCTTGCGCTTCTTCTTCGAGCTCTTCATGGTGTGTGCTCTCCGTGACGTGGATGAAAGGCTTGCGGCCCGCGATCGGCCTGCCGCGTCAGCGCGCCGCGACGGCAGCGTTCGCCGGGCCGTCGTCGAACGCGCCGCCGAGCGCGAGATGCAGGTTGACGCGCTGCGCGAGCTGCTCGCTTTGCAGCTTCAGCCGCGCCGTGCGGGCCGAATAGAGCGCGAGCTGGCGCTGCTGCACGGCGCGCGCGTCGACCGAGCCGACACGGTACTGATCGAGCGCGAGCTGCAGCGCGCGCTCGTTGTCGCGCACGACGGCGTCGAGCTGCACGCCGCGGTCGCGCAGCGCGAATTCGGCGGCCAGCGCGTTCTCGACCTCGCCGAATGCACGCTGGCCGGTCGCGGCATACGCGGCGACGGCTTCCTTCTGCTCGGCGCTGCGGATCTCGACCTGCGCGCGCAGCACGCCGCCCTGATAGAGCGGCGCAAGCAGGTTGGCGCCGACGCCCCAGGCCGGGTTGTCGCGGCTCTGCAAGACGAGCACGTCGCTCGAGATGCCGCTCAGGCCGGCGGTCAGGCTGATGCGCGGCAGTTGCGCGGCGCGCGCTTCGCCGACGCGGTTGAATGCGGCGGCGACGCGGCGCTCGGCGGCGATCACGTCCGGCCGGCGCTCGAGCAGCTGCGACGGCAGACCCTCTGGCACCGGCGGCGGCAGCGGCGCGAGGCTTTGCGCGACGCTTATCTCGGCCGCCGGATAGCGGCCGAGCAGCAGCTCGAGCGCGCGCAGCGCCTGCGTGCGCGCAAGCTCGGTCTGGCGCAACGTGTCGCGAAAGCTGGCGACGTTCGCCTGCGCATCGGCGACGGCCTGCTCGTTGCCGATGCCCACGCGCTGCCGGTCCTGCGCGAGCTGCAGAAGCTTTTCGGCCGAGTGCAGCATGTCCTGCACGATCGCAAGCTGCAGGCCGGCTTCGATCGCGATGAACCAGCTCTTCGCCACCGTCGCCGCGAGCGACTGGCGCGCATAGGCGTAGTCGGCCTGGACCGCCAGCGACTGCTGGCGCGCGGCCGCCTCGCCGTAGCGCAGCCGCCCCCAGACGTCGAGCTCGAGCGAGGCATTGAGGAAGATCGCATTCAAGCCGCCGCCGGAGCCGGTCGCCCCGCTCCAGGTGCCCGCCACGCCGACCGACGGCAGCAGCGAGCCGCTCGCGACCTTCAGGTAGCCGCCCGCCTGCTCGACGCGCGCCGCGGCGACCTGCAGGTCGGCGTTGTAGGCGAGTGCCTCGGCGACCAGCGCCGTCAGTGCCGGGTCGTCGAACGTCGCGAGCCAGCGGTCGGCGACCGGTTGCTGCGCGGCCGCCGCGCCGGCCTTCCACGCCGGCGGCACGGCGGTGTGTGGCAGGGCGTCCTTCTGCAGCTCGGCCGTCGACGGCGGATCCTTCAGCGCGCAGCCGGCCAGCGCCGCCGCGAGTGCGGCAAGCGCGATGGCGGCGCGCGGCAGGGCAGGGCGCATCAGTGCAGCTTCAGGACGAGGTAGTCGGTGATCGTGCCGACGCGCACGATGACCTTGCGCACGATGTGAATCATCTCGACGTGGTCGGTATAGATCGCGCCGTGACCCGACGCGCCGGCGGCGAGGAACAGATCGGGGTCGGGATCGACGACGTCGAGCCGCACCGGAAAGCGCCCCGGCGCCTGCGGAAAGCTGCCCGTCTGCGGCACTGTGCCGGACTGCTGCAACTGGCCCTGGCCCTGGGCCCAGACGATCGAATCGACCTTCGCCTTGATCATGCGCCCCGGCATCGTGTTGAGCGCGAACTCCGCCTCGTCGCCCGGTTTGACCCACACCAGTTCGTTCTGCTGATAGAGCGCGATGACCTGGTACTGCTGCTCGACGAAGCTCATCGCCGGCGAAAGCGGCACCGAGACAACGTACGAGCCCGGCCGCAGCTGGACGTTGATCGCATAGCCGTCGGCCGGCGCGTAGACGGCGGTCTGATCGAGGTTCCACTGCGCATTCGCGACATCGGCACGCGTCGAATCGACCTGCGCCTTGGCGGTCGCGAACTGCGCGCGCGCCGCGGCGACGCTCGCCAGTTCGCCGTCGACGCGGCCCGAGAGCTTTTGCGCCACCTGCGCCTCGTTGGCCGCCGCCGTCGCGATCTGCGCCTCGAGCTCGATCACGTTGGCCTCGGACTGCTCGAGCGCGAAGCGGTCGCCGGCGCCGGTGGCGACGAGCTCGCGGTTCTGCCGCACGCGCAGCCGGGCCAGATCGAGCCGGGGCTGCAGCGAACGCACTTCGGCGCTCGCCGCCTTCAGCTGCTCGTTCAACTGGCGTCCCGCGGCCGATGCATCGACGACGTTCGCGCCAGCCTGCGCGAGCTTGGCCTGATCAGCCGCGAGCCGCGCCTTCGCGACGTTGAGGTCGTTCTGGTAGGGCGTCGGGTCGATGCGAAACAGCAACTGACCCTTCTTCACGAGCCGGTTCGGTTCGACCGGCACCTCGAGCACGCGGCCGCGCACCTGCGGCAGGATCTGCACGACGTACTTGAAGACGCGCACGTCCGACGTCGATGGCGCGACGACGTTCAAGGTCAGGATCAGCGCGGTGAGCGCGACGACCGGAATGATGACGACGATGACCTGCGACGTGATGTTCCACGGCAGCCACTTGAACTTGATGAAGATGAGCCAGACGAAGAAGGCATAGATGCCGAGCAGCAGGGCTTCCATCAGGCAGCTCCTCCGGCGGGCTTGGCGGCGGGCGCAGGCGCCGCGGCGACCGCCTCCAGCCGCTCGCGCGCCCGGCGCTGGTCGGGCGTCAGGGCACCGCGCGCCTCGATCGCGTCGAGCTCGTCGTGCAGATGCTGCAACTCATGGGCGCCGACCTCGCCCTTCTCGGCCAGCTCGGCCATGTGGGTGAAATAGTCGTCGTGCTTGTCGGTGCCCCAGGCCATGCGGTGCATCACCGGCTTGGTGTAGGCCCACAGCCAGGCGATCGGCCACAGCAGCCCGCCGAAGACGAGCGACAGCAGGCACAGCACCTGGATCGCGTCGCGCTGCGGATGATGGCGCTTGTGCGCGATCTTCTCGGGCAGCACGTGCACCATCCAGAACAGCACGATGCCGCCGATCGGCACCGCGAAGACGATGAACCAGGCGAGATACATCGCCGCCGTGTCCATCACCTCCGGCGGCAGAAACGAGGCGTGCGCAACGCCGGGCAGCGTCAGAAGGGTCGCGCAGGCGGCGGCCGTTCGCGATCGAAGTACCGCAGATGATTTCGCCATTCGAATCTCGAACTTTTGCCGAAGCTTCTCGGGGAGCGCGATTCTAGTGCGCGCCCATCGTCGCCCGGCGGATCGCGGCGATGATCTCGGCGCCCGGGGTCGACTTGCTGTAGAAGCCGGCGCAGCCCAGCGCCTGCGCCCGCGCGCGCGCGGCGGGCTCGTCGAGCGCCGCGATGAAGACGACCGGCGGGTGGGCGCGGTCGGCGGCGATGTGCTCGAACAGTTCGAGCCCCGACATCCCCCCCATGCGAACGTCGAGTACCAGGCAGTCGAAGCGGACATGCGTGTCGTCGGCGAGGAAGGCTTCTGCCGAGGGGTAGCTGACCGGCTCGAAATGCGCCAGGCGCAGCAAGCGGCTCAGCGACGTGCAGACGCTGATGTCGTCATCGACGACGGCGATGCAGGGGTGATCGGCCATGAGCAGGAGCGCAAGGGCGCAGACTAGCCCCGCGCCCGCCGCGGTGTCTACTTCCCATTCGGGAAGGTTGTTCCGTCGCCGTCGAGCAGCCCGGCCGCCTGCGCGAGGCGCACGAGCTCGGCGCCCGAGTGCACGGCGAGCTTTGTCGTCATCGCGGTGCGGTGCAGCTTGACGGTGCGTTCGTGGATGCCGAGGTCGGCGGCGATCTGCTTGTTCATGCGGCCGCGCAGCACATGCGACAGCACCTCGCGCTCGCGCCGGCTCAACGCCTGGAAGCGGGCGCGCAGTGCCTGCAGGCGCTCGCGTTCGGCGCGTGCGCTGGCGTCGCGCTCGAGGGCACGCTGCACGGCGGCGACGAGGTGTGCCTCGGGGCAGCGCTTCTCCAGGAAGTCCTCGGCGCCGCTACGCATCGCGCGCACCGTCGAGGCGATATCGGCCGCACCGGTCAGGAAGACGATCGGCAGCCTGGAGCCCGCGCGGGCCAGCGCTTCCTGCAGTTCGAGCCCATTCATGCCCGGCATGCGCAGGTCGGCGATCACGCAGCCGCGGGTGTCGGCCGAGATTGCGGCCAGCAACTGGTCGGCGGCGGCGAAGCCGTGGACGACAAAGCCGTGCCCCCGCAGCAGCCGCTCGGCAGCAATGCGAAACGAGC
Source organism: Burkholderiaceae bacterium (assembly GCA_014879745.1). Classification (GTDB taxonomy): domain Bacteria; phylum Pseudomonadota; class Gammaproteobacteria; order Burkholderiales; family Burkholderiaceae_C; genus CAIKUF01. The sequence goes on from JACSRM010000234.1 coordinate 11,036, forward strand.
GGTCGTCGTCGACCAGGTGGACGACGCCATCGGGTTCTTTCATGACGCCTCGCCGGCTGCCGTCGGCAGCGTGAAGTGGATGCTCGCGCCACGCCGGCCGTCCGCGCCGGCGTCGCCGACCCAGATGCGTCCGCCCTGCGCCTCGATCAACGAGCGCGAGATCGTCAGCCCCATCCCCATGCCGGTGGGCTTGGTCGTGAAATAGGGTTCGAACAGATTGCCGAGCGCGCGGGCCGCAATCCCCGGACCGGTATCGCCGACGCAGACTTCGACCAGGCCCTTGCCGGCCGCCTTCGCGTCGATCGTGACGCGCGAAACTGCGGTGGCGGGCGCCAGGCTGATCGCGTCGATCGCGTTCATCAGCAGATTGAGGATCACCTGCTGCACCTGGACGCGATCACAGCGCACGCTGAGCCCCCCGGCTGCCCCGAGCCTGTTGACAATCTCGATGCTGCGCGACGTCGCGCTCGAATGCACGATCGCGACGACCTCGTCGACGAGGAGAGCAAGCTCGAGCGTCTGTGGCTCGATGCTGCGATAGCGCAGCAATCTGCGCAGGCCGTCGATGACGCCGCCGGCGCGCGCGTCGTCGTGCTTGATATCGGCGACGATCGCGCGCAGTTCGGCGAGATCGGGCGCCGCGTCCTGCAACAGCAGTTCGGCGGCCTCGGCGTTGCGAAGAATGGCGCCCAGCGGCTGATTCAACTCGTGCGCCAGCGCCGTCGTCAGCTCGCCCATCGCGGCGACACGGTTCAGATGGGCGAGCTGGCACAGGCGAACCTGCGCCAGCGCATGCGCGTCCTTGCGCGCCAGCGCGGTGGCGAAGATCTGGGCAACCAGTTGCAGCCGCTTGATGATCGCGTCGGTCCAGGCGCGAGGCTCGCGCATGGTATTGAACGTCAGCAGGCCCAGCGGCGCGCCACCGCCGACGCGCAGCGGCAGGCCGACGTTGGACTTCACGCCGTAGCGCTGCAGCGAGGCCTTGTCGCAGGCCGCCTCGGGCGGCAGATCGTCGAGCGTCGCGTGGGCGTACATCTTGCCGGCGAGCACGTGCTCGTAGATCCACGGGAAGGCGGCCCGGGCCTCGGACTGGGTCGGCGCGGGCGGGGCGGCGAGCGGCCGGTGCATGTGGGTGACCCTGAGCCGGGCCGACGGATCGTCCGTCCATTGCCACAGCAGCGAGGCGTCGAGTCCGAGGCATTCGCAGACCTGGCGCTGGGCCTCTTCGATCTCGCTGTCGACCCGGTCGGGTTCGACGTTGACGAAGCGCGTCGAAAGCTCCATCAACAAGGACTCGAATCGCTCGCGTTCGTCGACCTCGGATGGCATGGGATCGCGGCTCGGGCTCATGGCGCAGCAAGTGGGCGGGGTCGTCGGGGCCGGGGATCTGCCTTGCGGCCGAAGGCATCGCCGATGCCGTCGAGCCCGTCGCCGCCTCGCGCCAATCCGCGCGACCTTCCCGAAAGGGAAGTAGACGACCCGCCGTGTTCTTGCATAGTCTAGCGGCGGCGGCGAAACGGCGTGTCGAGGCAGACGCGGGAGACGAGAATGAAGGTGCGCATCGCAGCGGCGGCAATCGCGGCCAGCATGGCGGCAGGCGGTGTGCAGGCCCAGTCGAACGAAGAGCTCAAGGCCAGGCTGGATCAGGCGCTGAAGACGATCGAGGATCTGCAAAGCCGGGTCAAGGCGCTCGAGGATCAGAAGACGGCGCCGGCGGCCGCCGCCGCCGCAACGCCCGGCGTCGCCGCCTCCGCGCCGGCGCCGGTGACCTGGGGCGCTCCGGTGGTGTCGGTCGGCACCCGCGCCGAGGATGCGGCGACGCCCGAGGCCGAGAAGGCGCGGCTCGAGGTCTACGGGCAGGTGATGCTCGACGCGATCTACGACTTCAAGCGCATGAACCCCGACTTCGCGGCGACCGAGCGGCCGTCGCAGATCCCGGTCGTCTGCCCGGGCAGCGCGGGCTGCGGCAAGGACGGCAACTGGATCTTCAGTGCGCGCCAGTCGAGCCTCGGGCTGCGCAGCTTCATTCCGACCTCGTTCGGTCTCGTCAAGACCGACCTGAGCTTCGACCTGTTCGGCAGCGACGGCAGCACGTCGATCCACTGGCTGAGCATCTGGGCCGAGCTCGGCAAGTTCGGCGTCGGCCAGACGTATTCCAACTTCATGGACATCGACGTGTTCCCGAACACGATCGACTACTGGGGCCCGAGCGGCATGGTGTTCGTGCGCAACCCGCAACTGCGCGTGACGCCATGGGCGGACGACAAGAGCTCGATCGCGTTCGCGCTCGAGGCGCCGAATTCGGCGCTCGACACCGGCAAGATCAGCGACATCTCGCCCGACTTCGGCGCCGGCTTCACCGGCTGGAACCGCCTGCCCGACCTCACCGCGTCGTGGCGCACGAGCGGCGACTGGGGCCACTTCAAGGCGTCGGGCATCCTGCGCCAGGTCGGCTACCAGAACACGCTGACGCCGGACAACAATCCGTCCGGCCACGAGACCGGCTACGGGCTGAACCTGACCGGCACGCTCAACGTGTTCGGCAAGGACCGCATCAACGCCGGCTTCGTCTGGGGCAAGGCGATCGCGAGCTACATGAACGACGGCGGCGTCGACCTCGCGCCGGGGCAGGGCCTGCAGGCCGAGACGGTGCAGACGATCGGCTGGCTCGCCTACTACAACCACGTCTGGGCGCCGAACTGGACGAGCACGATCGGCTACTCGCAGCACATCCAGGACAACACAGACGGCCAGACGGCGACCGCGTTCAAGCGCGGCAGCTACGCCAACGCCAACCTGCTCTACACGCCGTGGAAGAACGTGCTGACCGGCCTCGAGTTCGTCTGGGGCGAGCTGGAACTGAAGGACGGCCAGTCGGCGACCGACTACCGCTTGCAGTTCTCGACCAAGGTCACATTCTGAGTTCACGAACTGTCTGACCCCCCGATTTCGCATACGGAGACGCGGATGAGCCTGAAAGCACACTTCCCGATCCTGATCGCGCACCCCGAGGTGGGCAGGCAAAGCGTCGCCGGCGTGCGGCTGCGGCAGATCGAGCAGGCACTGCAGGCCGAAGGGTGGCGAACGCTGATGGTCGACAACGGCGCCGACGCCGGCATCGTCGCCGGCGCGCATCGCGGCCTGGCGGCGATCGTGTTCGAAGCCGAGGCGATCCGCAAGGACAGCGGCGCCGGCCAGCGGCTGATCGACCTGATGAACAGGGTGCACGAGCGCGCGCCGGGTCTGCCGGTGATCGCGCTCGGCGAGACGGTGACGCTCGAAGGCTCGTCGCCGAAGGCGGTGGCCGCGCTGAGCCACCTGCACGGCATCCTGTATCTCTACGAGGATACGGTGTCGTTCCTCGCGCGCCAGATCATGCGCGCCGCCGAGGACTACCTCGCCGAGCTGCTGCCGCCGTTCTTCAAGGCGCTGACGCAGCATGCCGAGCGCTCGGCGTATTCGTGGCACACGCCGGGTCACGCCGGCGGCGTGGGGTTCCTGAAGTCGCCGGCGGGCTATGCGTTGCACCAGTTCTTCGGCGAGAACACGCTGCGCTCGGACCTGTCGATCTCGGTGCCCGAACTCGGCTCGCTGCTGGACCACACCGGGCCGGTGAAGGAGGCCGAAGCCTACGCGGCCAAGGTCTTCGGCGCCGACCACACCTACTTCGTCACGAACGGCACGTCGACCGCGAACAAGATCGTCTGGCACTCGATGGCCGGCCGCGGCGACCTCGTGATCGTCGACCGCAACTGCCACAAGAGCCTGCTGCACTCGCTGATCATGACCGGCGCGACGCCGATCTACTTCACGCCGTCGCGCAACGACTACGGCATCATCGGCCCGATCGCGCTCGAGCAGTTCTCGCCGGAAGCGATCAGGAAGAAGATCGAAGCCAGCCCGCTCGCGCGCAAGCACAAGGGCAACGTGCGCATCGCGGTGGTGACGAACTCGACCTACGACGGCCTTTGCTACAACGCCGAGAAGATCAAGGCCGTCGCCGCCAACCAGGTCGACGCGCTGCACTTCGACGAGGCCTGGTACGCCTACGCCGCGTTCCACGAGTTCTACGCCGGCCGCCATGCGATGGGCGTGCCGCGCGGCCACCCGCGCGCCGACCACACGCTCGTCTTCGCGACGCACTCGACGCACAAGCTGCTCGCCGCGTTCTCGCAGGCGTCGATGATCCACATCCAGGAGTCCGAGAAGCGCAAGATCGACACGACGCGTTTCAACGACGCCTTCATGATGCACGGCTCGACGTCGCCGCACTACGGCATCATGGCCTCGCTCGACGTCAGCTCGGCAATGATGGAAGGCTCGAGCGGCCGCGCCATCGTGCAGGAGACGCACGACGAGGCGATGCACTTCCGCCGCGCGCTCGCCGCGCTCGGCGACGGCTTCAAGAAGCACGACTGGTGGTTCCAGGTCTGGCAGCCCGACGGGCTCGACCTGAAGAAGGCGCCGCAGACGTCCGACTGGGTGCTCGACCCGAAGGCGTCGTGGCACGGCTTCGGCAAGGTCGCCGACGACTACGTCATGCTCGACCCGATCAAGGTCACGCTGCTGACGCCGGGCCTCGGCAAGGGCGCCAGGCTCGCCAAGAGCGGCATCCCGGCGGCGGTCGTCAGCAAGTATCTCTGGCAGCGCGGACTCGTCGTCGAGAAGACCGGGCTGTACAGCTTCCTGATCCTGTTCTCGCTCGGCATCACGCGCGGCAAGTGGAGCTCGATGGTCGACGCGCTGGTCGACTTCAAGACCGACTACGACCGCAACGCGCCGCTGAAGGACACGCTGCCGAGCATCGCCGAGGCCGGAAGACACGCCTACGCCGGCTGGGGCCTGCGCGACCTGTGCGACGCGCTGCACGCCTGCTACCGCGACAACGACACCGCGGTGGCGATGAACGCGATGTACACCGAACTGCCCGAGCCGGCGATGACGCCGTCCGAGACCTACGACCGCATGGTGCACGGCGCGGTCGAGCCGGTCCCGATCGACGAGCTGAAGGGCCGCATCACGGCGGTGATGGTGGTGCCGTATCCGCCCGGCATCCCGCTCATCATGCCGGGCGAGCGCTTCATGACCGATTCGATCATCGACTACCTGAAGTTCGCGCGCGATACCGACGACCGCTTCCCCGGCTTCGAGGCCGACATCCACGGCCCGCGCTTCGAGTTCGACCGCCAGGGCCACAAGAGCTGGTTCGTCGACTGCGTGAAGATGAAGAAGGGCTGAAGCCATGAGCCGCTACTCGAACTACACGCTGCAGCCGCCGGCGATCCCGATCCCGTTCAATCGGCTGCTGAAGGTGGTGGCGCTGGTCGATCCGCACTGCGCGGCGACGAAGGAGTTGCTGGCGCAGATCGCCGCCGAGGGCTACGAGGTCGAGGTCGCCGCGGCGCCCGAGCGCGACCTCGGCGAGGACGCGGCGGTCGGCGCCTACATCGTGCTCACCGACGGCGAGCGGCTCGAATCGGCGAAGGCGCTGGTGCGGGGCGTGCGGGCCCTGGGTTTTCAGACGCCGCTGTGGGCGCTCGCCGATTCGCACCGCATCAGTGACCTGCCGGTCGTCGGCGGCCTCGGCGAGGTCGAGGGCTACATCTATCTCGGCCAGCAGTCGCCGGTGTTCTACGCGAAGCAGGTCGTCGCGAGTGTCGTGCGCTACGGCATGGGCCTGCTGCCGCCGTTCTTCGGCAAGCTGATGGCCTACGACAGCAAGGCGACGATCGCCTTCGATTGCCCCGGCCACCAGGGCGGGCAGTTCTACAAGAAGTCGCCCGCCGGGCAGCTGTTCTTCAAGCACTTCGGCGAGGCGCTGTTTCGCAGCGACCTGTGCAACGCCGACGTCGAACTCGGCGACCTGCTGATCCACGAGGGCGCTGCCAACGAGGCGCAGGCGCACGCGGCCGAGGTGTTCGGCGCCGACCGCACCTACTTCGTGTTGAACGGCACGAGCACGTCGAACAAGATCGTCACCGGCGCGCTGCTCAGGCGCGGCGACCTCGTGCTGTTCGACCGCAACAACCACAAGTCTCTGCATCAGGGGGCACTCGTGCAGGCCGGCGCGATTCCGATCTTCCTGCCGACCGCGCGCAACGCCTTCGGCATGATCGGTCCGGTCGACTGGGATGCGTGGGACGAGGCGAGCCTGCGCGAGCGGATCCGCGCCAACCCGCAGGTGAAGGACAAGTCGATCGCCGATGCGCCGCGGCCGTTTCGGCTCGCCTGCATCCAGCTGTGCACCTACGACGGCACCGTCTACAACGTGCGCAAGGTGCTCGAGCGGATCGGCCATCTGTGCGACTACGTGCTGTGGGACGAGGCCTGGATCGGCTACAACGCGTTTCACCCGCTGTTCGAGGGCCACAGCCCGATGCGCCTGACGGACCTGCCGCCCGAGACCTGCGGCCTCTTTTCGACGCAGTCGGTACACAAGCAGGGCGCCGGCTTCTCGCAGGCAAGCCAGATCCACAAGCGCGACGAGCACATCGCCGGCCAGCCGCGGCATGTGAACCATGCGCGCTTCAACGAATCATTCCTGCAACACGCCTCGACCTCGCCGTTTTATCCGCTCTTCGCGTCGCTCGACGTCAACGCCAAGATCCACGAGGGCAAGGCCGGCGAGATGCTGTGGGACCGCTGCATCGAGCTCGGCATCGAGACGCGCAAGAAGCTGCGCGAGTTTGGCGAGCACTACGCGCGCACCGGACGCACGGCCGAGGAGCAGTGGTTCTTCGACCCGTTCGTGCCCGATCGCGTCAGCGTGCGCGGCTCGGCACACGGGCCGGACGCGATCGACGCGCCGTGGCACGCGCTGCCGACCGAGCTGATCAAGCGCGAGCAGCAATGCTGGAACTTCGAACCCGGCGCGGCGTGGCACGGCTACGCCGGCATGGCCGCCGGCTACGCGATGGTCGACCCGAACAAGCTGATGCTGCTGACCCCGGGCATAGCCCGCGCAAGCGGCGAGTACGGCGAGTTCGGCGTGCCGGCGACGGTCGTCGCGAACTTCCTGCGCGAACAGCGCATCGTGCCCGAGAAGTGCGACCTCAACAGCATCCTCTTTCTGATGACGCCGGCCGAGGACGAAAGCAAGCTCAACACGCTGATCGCCAAGCTCGTGCTGTTCAAGACGCTGTGGGACGCCGACGCGCCCCTCGCGCAGGTGCTGCCGGCCCTGTACGCGGCCAACAGCGTGCGCTATGCCGGCGCGACGATCCGCAGCGTGTGCCGCGAGATGCACGACTTCTACCGCAGCCGCGACATCAAGGGCCTGCAGCGCAAGTGCTTCCGCGCCGAGAGTTTCCCCGAGATGGCGATGCTGCCGCAGGGCGCCTATCGCAAGCTGGTGGGCAACGAAGTCGACTACCTGCCGCTCGAGCAGTGCAAGGGCAGGATTGCGGCGACGCTGGCGCTGATCTATCCGCCCGGCATCGGCGTCGTCGTCCCCGGCGAGCGCTGGGACGAGCGCGCGCGGCCGATGCTCGACTACCTGTACGCGTTCGAGGAATCGTTCAACCGCTTCCCCGGCTTCAACTACGAGGTGCAGGGCATCTACCAGGAAAAGGCGGACGGCCGCATCGTGTTCCACACCTACGTCGTGCGCGAATAAGGAGACAAGGCCATGGCCGCACCACAGAAGAAGATGAACGTCGTGCAGCTGACGTTCATCGTGATGGTCAACATGATGGGCTCCGGCATCATCATGCTGCCGTCGAACATGGCCAAGGTGGGCGCGATCTCGCTCACCTCGTGGATCGTCACCGCGCTCGGCTCGCTCGCGATCGCGTGGGGCTTCGCGCAGGCCGGCCTTTTCAACCAGCGTGCCGGCGGGCTCGCCGCCTATGCCGAGGACGCCTACGGCAAGGACGGCTATTTCCAGGTCTTCTTCCTGTACTTCATCTCGCTCGCGATTGCCAACGTCGCGGTCGCGATCTCGGCGCTGGGCTACCTGTCCAGCTTCTTCCCGGGCCTGACCTCGACGCCGGTGATGACCGCGCTCGGCGTCATCGCGCTGCTGTGGATCACGACCGTCGCCAACTTCGGGGGCCCCAGCCTGACCGGCAAGATCGGATCGGTCACCGTCTGGGGCGTGATCCTGCCGGTCGGCTTCATGGCGCTCGCCGGCTGGTTCTGGTTCAGCGGCGAGACGTTCGCCGCCGCCTGGAACCCGAAGGGCATCAGCATTGCCGAGGGCATGGGCTCGTCGATCGCGCTCACGCTGTGGGCCTTCCTCGGCCTCGAGTCGGCGAGCCAGAATGCGTCGGCGGTCGAGAACCCGAAGCGCGACGTGCCGCTCGCCTGCATGTTCGGCACGCTCGGCGCGGCGGTGATCTACATCCTGTCGACCGCGGCGATCCAGGGCATCGTGCCGAATGCCGAACTCGCCGAATCGACCGGCCCGTTCGGCCTGGCCTTCGCCAAGATGTTCAACCCGCTGGTCGGCCAGATCGTGATGGCGCTGGCGGTGATGGCCTGCGTCGGCTCGCTGCTCGGCTGGCAGTTCACGCTCTCGTCGACCGCCAAGGACGCCGCCGATTCCAAGCTGTTCCCGGGCATCTTCAGCAAGGCCACCGGCGCCGGCGCACCGATCGCCGGCATGGTCATCATGGGTGTCGTGCAGTCGCTGATGGCGTTGATGACCATATCGCCCGACCTGAACCAGCAGTTCTCGGCGCTCGTCAACCTGGCGGTCGTGACCAACGTGCTGCCGTACGTGATCGCGCTGTCGGCGCTGTGGGTCATGATGCGCGACGGCAAGGTCGAGCCGGGCGCGCACAAGATGAACACCTTCGTCGCGCTCGTCGCGCTCGCGTATTCGATCTATGCGCTGTGGGCCTCGGGCAAGGACGCGGTGATGGGCGGCATGCTCGTGCTCGCGATCGGCTATCTGGTGTGGGGCCTGATCGCCCCGCGCTTCGCGCCGGCAGTGGCCAAGAGCTGAACCGGAGGACGACACGATGAACCGCAGCTCCTTCCTTCGACTCCCGTTGCGCACGCTGCTGCTCGCAGCCTTGCTGGCGCTGGGCACGGCCGCAACGGCGCTCGCCGCCGGGGTGCTGGACCGTGCGCGCGAGAACTCGAAGCTGACCTTCGGCTATCGCGCCGATGCCCGGCCCTTCGCGTATACCGATGGCGGCAAGCCGGCCGGCTACTCGGTCGCGTTGTGCACGCGCATCGCCGACGCGGTCAAGACCGAACTGAAACTGCCGAACCTGCAGGTCGAGTTCGTGCCGGTCACCGCGACGAGCCGCTTCGAGTTGCTGCAGCAGGGCAAGATCGACCTGAGCTGCGGCACCGATACGCCGACGCTGGCGCGGCGAGCGAATTTCGACTTCTCGCTGCCGATCTTCCTGGCCGGCGTCGGCGCCGTGATGCGCATCGACGGTGACAGGCGTGTGCAGGACGTGCTGTCGGGCCGCGCCGAGCCGGCCAAGCCGCTGTGGCGCGGCAACCCCGGCGAACTTGGTCAGAACGTGACGGCGGCGGTCGTCGGCGGCACGACGGTCGAGGCGAGCCTGCTGGAGGCGCTGCGCCGACGCCACGTCGAGCTCAACGTCGTCAAGGTGCCTGACTACGCCGCCGGCATCCAGATGGTGCTCGACCGCAGCGCGGTCGCGCTGTTCGGCGACCGGCCGGTGCTGCTCGATCTCGCGCAACGCGGCGCGGGCGCTGGGCAGTTGCTGGTGATCGAACGCAGGTTCACGCGCGAGCCGTTCGCGCTGGCGCTGCCGCGCGGCGACAGCGACTTCCGCCTGCTGGTCGATCGCACGTTGAGCCGCTTGTACCGCTCGCCCGAGATCGCTGCGCTGTACACCACCTACTTCGGCGCGCCGGGTGCGTTGGCGCAGGAGTTCTTCCAGACGGTCGCTCTGCCCGAGTGAC
>JACSRM010000459.1 GCA_014879745.1 Burkholderiaceae bacterium
GGCGCCTCGCCGCATTCGCTCGCTTCGATCCCCGCTGCGCGGGGCCCCTCTTTCGCGGCTCATGCGGCGATCGCCTCGAGCAGTTCGGTTTCGATCTCGATCTGCGCGCGGTTCGATTGCAGCGCCGGGCCATCGACGAGGAAGGTGTCCTCGACGCGTTCGCCGAGCGTCGTGATCTTCGCGAGCTGAAGATTGACATGGTATTTGGCCAGCACGCGCGCGATCGAATAGAGCAGGCCGCTGCGGTCGCTCGCCGAGATGCCGAGCAGCCAGCGCTGGGCGCGCTCGTCGGGCCGCAGCATGACGCGCGGCGTGACCGGAAAGCTCTTCACGCGCCGCGAGACGCGGCCGCGCCGCGGCTCGGGCAGCGGCCCGGTCGCCTCGAGCGCCTGCGCGAGCTGGGCCTCGACGATCGGAACCAGGTCGCGGTAGTCGAGCTCGGGATGCGGGCTGATGACCTGGAAGGTATCGAGCGCATAGGCGCTGCGCGAGGTGTGCACCTTGGCGTCGACGATATCGAAGGCGGTATTGTCGAAATAGCCGCAGATGCGGGCGAAGAGGTCGGGGCGGTCGGGTGTGTAGACGAGCACCTGCAGGCCCTCGCCGAGCGGCGAGGATCGCGCCCGCACGACCGGCGCCGTGCCGTCGACGAGGCTGTGCAGCACGCGCGCATGCCAGGCGATGTCGCCCGCGTCGTGGCGCGAGAAATAGCTCAGCTCCAGGGTCGCCCACAGCCGCGCTTCGGCGCCGCGCGGTACCGAAAGCAGATTGAGCAGGCTGCGTGCCTCGTGCTTGCGGGTCTCGATCTCGGCGTCCAGATTGATGTGCTCGCCGCCCAGCGCGCGCAGCGCGAGGCGGTACAGATCCTCGAGCAGCTTGCCCTTCCAGGCGTTCCAGACCTTCGGGCTCGTGCCGCGCACGTCGGCGACCGTCAGCAGATAAAGCGCGGTCAGCTCGCGCTCGCCGCCGACCTCGCGCACGAAGGCGTTGATCACCTCCGGGTCGCTCAGGTCCTCCTTCTGCGCGACGCGGCTCATCAGCAGGTGCTTGCGGACCAGAAACTCGATCAGCGCGGCGTCCTCGCCGCCGATCGCGTGCTCGCGGCAGAAGCGCCGCACGGCGATCGCGCCGAGCTCGGAGTGATCGCCGCCGCGGCCCTTGGCGACATCGTGGAACAAGGCGGCGATATAGAGCACCCAGGGGCGGTCGAACTGCGCCGCGAGCTGCGAGCAGAACGGGTATTCGTGGGTATGCTCCGGGATCAGGAAGCGGCGCACGTTGCGCAGCACCATCAGGATGTGCTGGTCGACCGTGTAGACGTGGAACAGGTCGTGCTGCATGCGCCCGACGATGCGCCGGAAGACCCACAGGTAGCGGCCGAGCACGCTCGTCTGGTTCATCAACCGGAAGGCGTGGGTGTGGCCCTCGGGCGCCTGCAGGATGCGCCGAAAGAGCGCGCGGTTGGCCGGGTCGCGGCGCCACGCGGCGTCCATCACCTTGCGCGCGTTGTACAGGGCGCGCAGCGTGCGCGCCGAAAAGCCCTTGATGCCGGGCGTTTCCTGATACAGCAGGAAGGATTCCAGGATCGCCGTCGGCTCGCGCACGTAGAGATCGTCGCTCGCCACTTCTAGCATGCCGCCGCGGTCGAGGAAGCGCTCGTTGAGCGGCCGCATCGGCGCGTTGGCCGAGCCGCGCACGCGCTCCTCGATATTCTGCATCACGATCTGGTTCAGCTGCCGGACTGCCTTGGCGGCCCAGTAGTAGCGCCGCATCAGCAGCTCCGAGGCGCGCGCCTCGTTCGTCGACTGGTAGCCGAAGCTCTCCGCCACCGCGGTCTGCAGATCGAATACGAGCCGGTCCTCGCGCCGGCCGGCGACCAGGTGAAGCCGGGCGCGAATGAGCTTGATCAGACCCTCGTTGTGCGCGAGCTGGTGCGCCTCGAAGGCGGTGATCAGGCCGCTCGCCGCAAGCTCGGCCCAGTTGCGGCCGAGGCCGGCGGCGCGCGCGACCCAGATCACGAGCTGCAGGTCGCGCAGCCCGCCGGGGCTTTCCTTGCAGTTGGGCTCGAGCGAGTAGGGCGTGTCCTCGAACTTCTGGTGGCGCTGGCGCATCTCGAGCATCTTGGCGACGAAGAAGGCCTTCGCATCCATCGCCGCCGTATTGGCGACGCGAAAGGTCGAGAAGACACGCCGCGAGCCGCACAGGAAGCGCGATTCGAGCAGCGAGGTCTGCACCGTCACGTCGCGCTGAGCCTCGGCGACGCATTCGTCGACGGTGCGAACGCTGGAGCTGATCTCGAGGCCGCTGTCCCAGCAGGCGGAGATGAAGCGCTCGATCGCCTCCTTGCGGTCGCCGCCGTCGTCGGCCAGCTCAGCACCCCGGCCCGGCGGCAGCAGCACCAGCACATCGATATCGGAGTACGGGAAGAGCTCGCCGCGGCCGTAGCCGCCGACGGCGATCAGCGCCGCATCGCCCGGCATGCCCGATCGCGCCCAGAGTGCGACGAGATTGCGGTCGACCTGGCGCGTCAAGGCGCGCAGCAGGCGGGCCGCGGCGGCCGCGCTCGCGCGCGAGGCGCGGAATTGCTCGAGCAGCGCCGCCTTGCCGTCACGAAAGCCGGCGCGCAGCTCGGCGAAAGTCGGCTCTGCCGTCGCGCACGGCACGGCAGACATCGCGATCAGACGGCGAGCGCCGTACGCGCGACGAAGGCCGGCGGCGGAGGCGTGCCTTCGGAGAGGGTCAGGACTTCGTAGCCGGTATCGGTGACGAGCACCGTGTGCTCCCACTGGGCCGACAGCGAACGGTCGCGGGTGACGATGGTCCAGCCGTCGCCCGCTTCGCGAACCTCGCGCCGGCCGGCGTTGATCATCGGCTCGATCGTGAAGATCATGCCCGGCACGAGTTGCTCCAGCGTCCCCGGCCGGCCATAGTGCAGCACCTGCGGCTCCTCGTGAAAACGCGTGCCGATGCCGTGGCCGCAGAACTCGCGCACCACCGAGAAGCCGGCGCCCTCGGCGAAGGTCTGGATCGCGTGGCCGATATCGCCGAGGTGCGCGCCGGGGCGCACCTTGACGATGCCTTTCCACATCGCGTCGTACGTGAACTGGCACAGCCGCCTGGCCGCGATCGAGCCTTCGCCGACGATGAACATGCGGCTCGTATCGCCGTGCCAGCCGTCCTTGATGACGGTGATGTCGATATTCACGATATCGCCGTTCTTGAGCACGCGCTCGCCCGGAATGCCGTGGCAGACCTGATGGTTGATCGAGGTGCAGATCGACTTCGGATACGGCTGGTAGCCGGCCGGCGCATAGTGCAGCGGCGCCGGAATCGCTTGCTGCACGTTGACGATATGGTCGTGCGACAGGCGATCGAGCTCGTCGGTCGTGACGCCGGCGCGCACGTGCGGCGTCAGCATGTCCAGCACTTCGGCAGCGAGCCGCCCGGCGACGCGCATGGCGGCGATATCGGCGCCGGTCTTGAGGGTGATAGTCATTGAAGGGATTATGTCTTTGGCACGCGGCCCATGCGCCGTGCCTGCGCGGCGCCGCACCAGGCCCGGTCATGACGCCTGAGCACGACGCGGCGCGGCCCGCATTGTCTCACCCGCCCCGTAAAATCGCGGGCGTCCGCCGCAGTGGCCCAGCATGAGCCGCGGCCTTTTCCGTCGCTGCCAGCATGGCATCGGCTCCGCCGTACCGGCCCAGCCCGCAACCCCCGACCAGCGTGCCATCCACTGCCAAGCATCTGCGCCACTTCGAGGGTGGCAACGCGGTTTCCGGGTTTCGCCTGCAGGCCCTGCTGCCGCGCCTGCAGGCGGTGTGCGAGCGCATCGTCGCGCTCGACGCGCGCCATGTGCACTGGGTCTCGAGCGCAGCGCCGCTCAGCGGCGCCGAGGCGGATCGGCTGGCCGCGCTGCTGCGCTACGGCGAACCGGCCCGCGCACCAGGCGGCGACCTACTGATCGTCGTCGCGCCGCGCCTGGGGACGGTCTCGCCGTGGGCGTCGAAGGCGACCGATATCGTGCACAACTGCGGGTTGCCGATTCATCGCGTCGAGCGCGTCACCGAGTGGCGGCTGTCGCTGCGCGGCGGCCTGCTCGGCGGCAGGAAGCCGCTTGCGAAGGACGAACTCGACGCCTGCGCCGCGCTGCTGCACGACCGCATGACCGAGAGCGTGCTCTTCGAGCGGGACGACGCGCGCCGCCTGTTCGATGCCAAGCCGGGTCAGGCCATGGTGCATGTGCCGCTGCGTGCGCGCGGGCGCGACGCGCTCGCCGAAGCCAACACCGAGTTCGGGCTCGCGCTGTCGGACGAGGAGATCGACTATCTGGCCGATGCCTTCGGCGCGCTCGACCGCGACCCGACCGACGTCGA
>JACSRM010000172.1 GCA_014879745.1 Burkholderiaceae bacterium
GAGCGCTTTCTGTCGACGAACCTGAAATAGCCGCGGATCAGCGGCGGTCGGCTACTTCAGCAGCGGCGCGAGCCCGACCCAGGCGTTTTGCAGCAGCAGCGGCTGCGCCTTCTCGTTCGGGTGGATGCGATCGGCCTGGAACAGCGACGACGCGATCGGGATATCCGCGATGCCCTTGAAGAAGAATGCGACGAGGGCGGCGCCCTCGGCCTTCGCGACGTCGTAGTACAGCGCGGCGAGCTCCTCGTTGTAGCGCGCGCCGTAGTTCGGCGGCACCTGCATGCCGATCAGCATCACCTTCGCGCCGGCCGCCTTCGCGGCGCGCGTCATCGCCTCGATATTCGCTTTCGTCGTCGCCAGCGGCAGCCCGCGCAGCGCGTCGTTGCCGCCGAGTTCGATGATCACGATCGCCGGCTTGTGCTGCTCGAGCAGCGCCGGCAGGCGCGACACGCCGCCCGAGGTGGTATCGCCGCTGACACTCGCGTTGACGACCTCGAAGGCCGGTTTCTCCTGCGCGATCTTCTTGCCGAGCAGTGCAACCCAGCCGCTGTCGCGCCGCAGGCCGTACTCGGCCGAGATGCTGTCGCCGACGACCAGAATGACCTTGCGCTTTGTCTCGCCGCGCGCCGGCAGTGCGGCCATCATCGGCACGGCGGCCAGCCACAGGCTACAGTGCGCGCCAAACCTTCTTCGATTCATTCCCATCTGAAAATATCCTCATGTCCGAAGCCATCATCGCGGTCGAGCGCGTCACGAAACAGGTGCGCGACTCGACCGGCACCCTGACGATTCTCCACGAGATCGAATTTACCCTTGCCGAGCAGGAGTCGGTCGCGATCGTCGGCGCGTCCGGATCCGGCAAGAGCACGCTGCTCGGCATCATCGCCGGGCTCGATACGCCGACCTCGGGCACGGTGCGCCTGTGCGGTGTCGACCTGTTCGCGATCGACGAGGACGCGCGGGCCGCGGTGCGCGCCCAGCATCTGGGCTTCGTCTTCCAGAGCTTCCAGCTGCTCGGCAACCTGAATGCGCTCGAGAATGTGATGCTGCCGCTCGAACTGCAGGGCCGCAACGATGCACGCGCCCAGGCCGCCGAGATGCTGCGCCGGGTGGGCCTCGGCGAGCGGTTGTCGCACTATCCGCGCGTGCTTTCGGGGGGCGAGCAGCAGCGCGTCGCGCTCGCGCGCGCCTTCGTCGTGCGCCCGGCCGTGCTGCTCGCCGACGAGCCGACCGGCAGCCTCGACTTCGCGACCGGCGCGACGGTGATGGACCTGATGCTCGACCTCAACCGCGAAGCCGGCACGACGCTCGTCCTCGTCACCCACGAGCGCGGGATCGCCGCGCGCTGCGACCGCCAGCTGCGCATCGAGGCCGGGCGGGTGGCGAATTCGCTGCCGGTGATCTGAACCGCGGCGCCGCCGCGCGGTGCGCCATCTCGATGCCCGGGCGCCGGCCGAAGGCCCGCAGCGCGAGTATCGTTCCCACCACAGTAGACAGGACCGAACGATGACGCTGAACTTCACCCCCGCCGGCGGCCTGCTGGCCGAACTCGACCTGCTGCGCGTGGAACTCGCCGGGCCGGTCGCTCACGTGCAGTTGAACCGGCCGCGCAAGCGCAATGCGATCAGCGACGGCATGCTGCAGCAGTTGCAGACCGCTTTCGTCAACCTGCCGGCCGGCGTGCGGGCGGCGGTGCTCAGCGGCGCAGGCGAGCACTTCTGCGCCGGCCTCGATCTGACGAGCCTGAGCGAAAGCACGGTCGCCGAGGGCGTGATGCATTCGCGCATGTGGCAGGGCGCGATGGATACGTTGCAGTTCGGACGCTTCCCGATCGTAAGCAGCCTGCACGGGGCGGTGGTCGGCGGCGGGCTGGAGATCGCGAGTTCGACCCACATCCGGGTCGCCGAGACGAGCACCTACTACGGCCTGCCCGAGGGCCAGCACGGCATCTTCGTCGGCGGCGGCGGATCGGCGCGCGTGCCGCGGCTGGTCGGCGTTGCCTGCATGACCGACATGATGCTGTGCGGCCGCGTGCTCGATGCACAGGAGGGCCTGCAGCGCGGCTTCTCGCAATATCTGGTCGGCGCGGGCGAGGGCTTCGCCAAGGCGTGCGAACTGGCACGGCGGATCGCCGACAACGCACCGCTGTCCGTCTTCGCGATCACGCAGGCGCTGCCGCGGATCGCGGACATGTCGCAGCCCGATGGCCTGTTCGTCGAGTCGCTGATGGCCGCGATCGCGCAGGGCGACGAGGGCGCGAAGCAGCGCATGCGCGACTTCGTCGAGGGCAGGGCGGCGAAGGTGAGGCGCCCGTCATGAGCGCGCCGGCGCGCTACCGCGAGGCCGAGGTCGGCGGCTGCATCAGCGCAACGATCGAGGCGCGCGCCGACGGCACGCGGATCCTGCGCTCGACCGAGGCGCTGCGCTGGTTCCCGCCCCGGCTCACCGACGCGCTGGAACAGTGGGCGCGGGAGGCGCCCGAGCGCACCTTCGCAGCGAAGCGCGATGCGCGCGCGCCGTGGAACGGCGACTGGCGCCGCATCGGCTATGCCGAGATGCTCGATCGCGTGCAGGCGGTCGGGCAGGCGCTCGTCGATCGCGGGCTGTCGGTCGAGCGGCCGCTGGCGATCCTGTCCGACAACGACTTGGAGCATCTCACGCTCGCGCTGGCCGCGATGTGGGTCGGCGTGCCCTATGTGCCGGTCTCGCCCGCCTATGCGCTGGTGTCGAAGGACTACGCCAAGCTGCGGCATATCCTCGCCACGGTCACGCCGGGCATGGTGTTCGCCGCGTCGCCCGCCTATGCGGCGGCGATCGAAGCGACGGTGCCGACCGGCGTGCCGATCGTATCCGGCGAAGGAACGCTCGCCGGCCGCGAGACATTGCCGTTCGATGCCTTGACCGCCACCGCCCCCGGCGCGGGCGCGCGTGCGGCGCACGCGAAGGTCGGACCCGAGACGATCGCGAAATTCCTCTTCACCTCGGGTTCGACCAGGCAACCCAAGGGCGTGGTCAATACGCACCGGATGCTCTGCGCGAACCAGCAGATGCTGCGCCAGGTCTTCGCCTTCGTCGGCCATGAGCCGCCGGTCCTGGTCGACTGGCTGCCGTGGAATCACACCTTCGGCGGCAACCACAACGTCGGCCTCGTCCTCTACAACGGCGGCACGCTCTATATCGACGAAGGCAAGCCGACGCCCACCGGCATCGGCGAGACCTTGCGCAACCTGCGCGAGATCTCGCCCACCATCTACTTCAACGTGCCCAAGGGCTTCGAGGCGATCGCCGATGCGATGGACAGCGACCCGGCCCTGCGCAGGTCGCTGTTCGCGCGCCTGCACGCCTTCATGTTCGCCGGGGCCGGGCTCGGCCAGGCGGTGTGGGACAAGCTCGAAGCGCATGGCCAGGCCGAGGCCGGCGAACGCGTGCGCATCATCACCGGACTCGGGATGACCGAGACTTCCCCGTCGTGCCTGTTCGCGGTCGGCACCGACGTGCGCTCGGGCCACGTCGGCCTGCCGGCGCCCGGGGTCGAAGCGAAGCTGGTGCCGGCCGCCACGGAGCAAGGGCACGGCAAGACCGAGGTCCGCTTCCGCGGGCCGAACGTGATGCCGGGTTACTGGCGCGCGGCGCAGGAGACGCGGGACGCGTTCGACGAGGAGGGCTTCTACCGAACGGGTGATGCGGTCAGGTTCATCGACCCTGCGCACCCCGAGCGCGGCCTGTCGTTCGATGGCCGCATTGCCGAGGATTTCAAGCTTTCCACCGGCACCTTCGTCAGTGTCGGTCCGCTGCGGGCGCAGATCATCGCGGCCGGAGCCCCCTGCGTGCAGGATGCCGTCGTCACCGGCTTGAATCGCGACGAGATCGGGCTGCTGATCTTCCCGCGCGCCGACGAGTGCCGGCGCCTCTCGGGTCTGCCGGCATCGGCGCCGCTGCCCGACGTCGTGCACGCGCCCGAGGTGCGCGCCTTCTTCCAGCAACTGGCCGATGCGCTGTGGGCGTCCGGCACCGGCAGCGCGAGCCGCCCCGAGCGCATGCACGTGCTGGCCGAGCCGCCGTCGATCGACAAGGGCGAGATCACCGACAAGGGCTCGATCAATCAGCGCGCCGTGCTCGCCGCGCGCGCGGCGCTCGTCGATGCCCTCTACGAAGGCGGGAGCAGCGACCCCTTCGTCATCCTGCCGCGCAAGCGCCCGGGCCGATCGGAAACCGATCGTTGAACCGGGCCCGCGGCGAGGGCCGTCAGTTGGAGAACTTGTAGTCCGTCTTCGACTTGGCGCGGATCTCGTCGCGGAACTGCGCCATCTTCTGCTGCATCAGGTGCTGCTGTATCTGCGGCTTGACCTCTTCGAGCGGCGGAAACTGCGCCTCGCGCGTATCGGTGACCTTGATGATGTGCCAGCCGAACTGGGACTTCACCGGCTCGCTCGTCATCTCGCCCTTCTTGAGCTTGACCATCGCGGCCGAGAATTCGGGAACGAACGAGCTCGGGCTCGCCCAGTCCAGATCGCCGCCCTTTTCGCCCGACCCCGGATCCTTCGAATACTGCTTGGCGAGGGCGTCGAAGCTCTCGCCGTTCTTGAGCCTGACGATCAGCGCCTTCGCATCCTCCTCCTTCTCGACGAGGATGTGGCTGACGTGGTACTCGACGGCGCTGGCCTGCGCCTTGAACTTGTCGTATTCGGCCTGGATATCGGCGTCGGTGACGGGATGCGCCTTCTGGTAGGCAGCGAACAGATCGCGGATCAGGATGCTCTGGCGGGCAAGCTCCATCTGCGCCTTGTATTCCGGCGTCGCGGCGAGCCCCTCCTTCTCGGCCTGCTGGACGAACATCTCGCGCAGCACGACCTCGTCGCGCGCCTGCGCCTCGAGTTCGGGCGTGCGCGGCTGACCCTGGCTCGTCGCCTGCTCGATCAGCGCATTGACGCGCGCCAGCGGCACCGGCTTGCCGTTGACGATGGCGACGTTCTGCGCCTGCGCCGGCAGCGCAAGGGCGGCGGCGACGACGAGCGCGGCGCGCAGCGGGGTCTGGCCAAGACGGGGGGAAATCATTGCGAACATGCGGCACATGCCTTTCAGCGGGTTGTCGATCTCGGGACGAGCGGGGGGAAGAGGTGGGCCGGCTGCCAGCCGGCGGCGCACTGCGCGAGGAAGAGGCGGCGTCGTCAGGGCTCGCCGGGAGCGTGCGCGTCGATCGCCAGGGCGTGGATACCCTGGGCCATCAGCGGACCGACGGCATCATATACGAGCCGATGCCGGCGCAATCTGGAGAGGCCGCGAAACGCCTCGGACTCGACGCGGACGCTGAAATGGCGACCCTCGCGCGCCCCGGCGTGGCCGGCATGCCGGTGGCTGTCGTCGGTCACCGCGATCGAGATCACCGGCAGCGATGCGCGCACCGCGGCCTCGATATCGCGGCTCGAGGCCGCCGCCTTCGGCGGCGTCATGGCGCACCGGGGCCGGTTTCGGCGGCGCCGCCTTCGGCCGGTTTCAGATGCCGGCTCAGGTAGATCCCTTGCGCCAGCGTGAAGATCAGCATCAGCCCGAGGCTGCCGAAGAGCTTGAAGTTGACCCAGGCTTCGGTCGAGAAGCTGTAGGCGACGTACAGGTTCAGAATGCCCATCAGCCCGAAGAAGCCGATCCAGGCCCGCGTCAGCGTGCGCCAGACCGGCGCCGGCAGGTCGAGCTGCCCGCCCATCAGCGTATGCAGCAGGTTCTTCCTGAAGACGACCTGGCTGATCCAGAACGACGCCGCCATCGCCCAGTACAGCACGCTCGGCTTCCACTTGATGAAGGTCTCGTTGTGGAACCACACCGTCGCCCCGCCGAGCACCGTGACGAGACCGAGGCTGACCCACAGCATCATGTCGATCTTCCGGCCGCGTGCGAGCAGGTAGGCGATCTGCGCCATCGTCGCGATGATGACGACGATCGTCGCCAGCAGCACCGGTCCTTCGGTCGGTCCGACGACGCCGCCGGAGACGAGAAAGCCGAAGTGCTGGGTCGCGAAGTCGGCCGCCGCCTGCGCATCCCGCTCGGCGAACTTGAAGGTGCCGAAGAACAGCACGATGGGCAGGAAGTCGAACAGGAATTTCATCGGAAGCCAGGGTCCGGAAGCGCCCGCCATCGGGCCGTGCGGGTGGGGCGGGCGAGACATTCGCCGCGCGCTGGTTCAGCGCGGCGGCTCGAATTTTATCGCGGCCGAATTGATGCAATAGCGCTCGCCGGTCGGCACCGGACCGTCGTCGAAGACATGGCCGAGATGGGTGCCGCAGTTGTCGCAGCGGACCTCGATGCGCACCATGCCGTGCGACCTGTCGACGACGCGCTCGATGACCTCGCTGTTGATCGGCTGCCAGTAGCTCGGCCAGCCGCAGCCGGCGTCGAATTTGGTGTCCGATGCGAACAGCGGCGTGCCGCAGCCGATGCAGTCGTAGCGGCCCTGCTCGAAGTGGTCCCAGTAGCGGCCGCTGAACGGCGGCTCGGTCGCCGCATGGCGGGCGACGCGGTACTGCATCGGCTCGAGTTCGGCGCGCCACTGCGCGTCCGATTTCTGCACCTTGTACGTCTTGTCTTGACTCATGAGAAATACGATACCGCAATCGGCAGCCGCCGGCCCGGCGCAGGGGCCGAAACCGCATCGCCCCGCGCGCCGGCTCGGGCACGGTCGTGTCGATGGAGGCCTCGAGGCGTCGATAAGTTCCGGCGCGTCGAGTTGCGGGTCTCGCCCGCGGAGCCCGCGTGCTGTCGCCTGAGCGACAGCAGGTGCGGGAAGTCCCTGAACGGCCCAAGGGCAAATCTGCTCTACCGTACGGCCTGGTTCAACTGCGAGGGACTTCCCCATGACACGCGCGATCAAGTTCAAGAGTTTCTCGACCGGCGTTGCACTGGCGCTGGCCAGCGGCACGCTGTTTGCACAGGCCGGTGAAACGGTGAAACTTGCCTATATCGATCCGCTGTCGGGCGCCTTTGCAAGCGTCGGCCAGAATATCCTGAAGAGCTGGCAGTTCGTCGCCGAGCTCTTCAACCAGAAGAATGCCGCCGGCGTCAAGTTCGAGATCGTCGCCTTCGACAACAAGGGCTCGCCGCAGGAAAGCCTGAACGCGCTCAAGGCGGCGACCGACCAGGGGATTCGCTACATCATCCAGGGCCAGGGCTCGGGCGCCGGGCTCGCGATCTCGGACGCCGTCGCGAAGTACAACTCGCGCAATCCGGGCAAGGAACTCATCTACATCAACTACGCCGCCGTCGACCCGGCGATGACGAACGAGAAGTGCGAGTACTGGCACTTCCGCATCGACGCCGACACCTCGATGAAGATGGAGGCGCTGACGAGCTACATGAAGGATCAGAAGGACCTGAAGAAGGTCTACATCATCGGCCAGAACTACTCGCACGGACAGCAGGTCTCGAAGTACTTCAAGGAGAACATCAAGCGCAAGCGCCCGGATGTCGAGATCGTCGGCGACGATCTGCACCCGATCGGCCAGGTGAAGGACTTCGCCCCCTACGTCGCCAAGATCAAGGCCTCCGGCGCCGACGCGATCGTCACCGGCAACTGGGGCCCGGACCTGACGCTGCTGGTCAAGGCGGCCAAGGACGCCGGCCTGCACGCCAAGTTCTATACCTACTACGCGAGCGTGACCGGCACGCCGACCGCGCTCGGAACCGCCGCCGAGGGGCAGGTGCGGATGGTCGCCTACGCGTACACCAACATGCCGGGGCTGCCGACCAAGCTCGAGAACGAGTTCAAGGCCAAGTTCAACGACGACTTCTACGTGCTCGCCGCCTACAACGGGGCGGCGATGCTTGCCGATGCGATGGCCAAGGCCAAGAGCACCGATCCGGTCAAGGTCGCCGCGGCGATGGAGGGGCTGACCTTCCAGGGTTTCTCGGGCGAATTCACGATGCGCAAGGCGGATCACCAGTTGCAGATGCCGCTCTACATCTCGTCGTGGGAGAAGGCGACCAAGTCGCATCCGTACAGCGTCGAGAATACCGGCATGAACTTCGCCGAGGTGAAGGCGATTCCGGCCTACGTCGCGAGCACGCCGACGTCGTGTCAGATGAAGCGACCCTGAGCCCGCGTCGCTGAAGCCGGCGCGGCACTTCGCGGTGCCGCGCCGTTTTTTGTTTCGGGGGACGCCGGCCCATCGATGGACCTGACCTATACGCTGATCTCGCTGCTCAACGGCCTGTCGACCGGGCTGTTGCTGTTCATGCTCGCCGCTGGGCTGACGCTGATCTTCAGCATGATGGGCGTGCTCAATTTCGCGCACGCGAGCTTTTACATGCTCGGCGCGTATGTGGCGTACACGATCAGCCTCACGTTCGGGTTCTGGTGGGCGCTGCTGCTCGCGCCGCCCCTGGTCGGCGTGCTCGGCGCGCTGTTCGAGCGCTATGCCTTGCGCAGGGTGCACAAGTTCGGCCACGTGCCGGAGTTGCTGATCACCTTCGGGCTGAGCTACATCATTCTCGAGGTGGTGCAGATCGTCTGGGGCCGATCGGCCGTGCCGTTCACGCAACCGGCGGCCCTCCAGGGCCCGTTGTTCACGATCCTCGATTCGCGCAGCAGCGGCCTGGCGATCGCCTGGGGCGCGCAGCCCGAGGTCTGCAATACCGCGGCCGACATGATCTGCACCCAGTTCCCCGCATTTCGCGCATTCGGCATGGCGATCGCGATCCTGATGCTGATCGGGCTTTGGCTGGTGCTGACGCGCACCCGCATCGGCCTCGTGATCCAGGCCGCGCTGACGCATCCGCACATGGTCGAGGCGCTCGGCCACAACGTGCCGCGCGTCTTCATGCTGGTCTTCGCCGGCGGCACGGCGCTGGCGGCGCTGGCGGGCGTGATCGGCGGCGCGCTGCGCGTCACCGAGCCGTCGATGTCGCTGCAGGTCGGCGCGGTGCTGTTCGCCGTCATCGTCATCGGCGGCATGGGGTCGCTCGCCGGCGCGTTCATCGCCTCGCTGCTGCTCGGCGTGATCGAGTCGTTCGCGATCGGCAGCGATCTGTCGCTGCTCGACCTGTTTCACTCGCTGAACCTTGGCGTGACCGATGCGACTTTCGGCTACGCGGTCTACAGCGTCAAGATCTCGCAGGTGGCCGCGATCCTGCCCTACCTGTTTCTGGTCCTGATCCTGATCTTCCGGCCGAAGGGATTGCTCGGCACACGCGAGGGATGAGATGAGCCGCAACCACCGCAGCGCATTCGACGCTCGCCGGCCGCGCGCCGTTCGCGCGCAGCGTGACCCGCGAAGGGCGCACCGATGATCTGGCGGCTGCTCACCAAGCCTTCAGCGCTGTGGTGCGGCTACGGCCTGCTGATGCTCGTCGCGCCCTGGATCTGGACCAGCAGCCTGTCGCTGACGATGCTCACGCAGATGGGCGTCGCGATCATCGCCTGCCTCGCATTCAACGTGCTGCTCGGCCAGGGCGGCATGCTCAGCTTCGGCCACGCGGTGTATTCGGGCCTCGGCGCGTTCTTCGCGATGCACACGCTCAACATGATCTCGGACGGCAGCCTGTCGCTTCCGGTCAGCCTCGTGCCGCTGGTGGGCGGACTGTTCGGCCTGCTGATGGCGGCGCTGCTCGGCTACGTGACGACGAAGAAGGCGGGCACGACGTTCGCGATGATCACGCTCGGCATCGGCGAGATGGTGTGGTCGATGTCGCTGATGTTTCCGGGCTTTTTCGGCGGCGAAGGCGGCATCAGCGGCAACCGCGTCGCGGGGCAGCCGTTTCTCGGCATCACCTTCGGTCCCGGCATCCAGCTCTACTACCTGATCGCCGCGTACTGCTTCGTCTGCACCGCGCTGCTCTACGCCTTCACGCAGACGCCGCTCGGGCGCATCCTGAACGCGACGCGCGACAACCCGGAACGCGTCGAGTTCATCGGCTATCGCACGCAGACGGTGCGCTATCGCGCGTTCATGGTATCGGGCTTCTTCATGGGCATCGCGGGCGGCCTGGGCGCGCTCAACTTCGAGATCGTGACGGCCGAGGTCGTCGGCGCCGCGCGATCGGGCGCCTACCTGCTGTTCACCTTCCTCGGCGGCGCGATCTTCTTCATCGGGCCGATCATCGGCGCGGTGCTGATGGTGCTCTCGCTCGTCCTGTTCTCGGAGCTGACCCAGGCCTGGCTGCTCTACCTCGGCCTCATCTTCGTGCTGATGGTGATGTATGCCCCGGGCGGCATCGCCAGCCTGATCATGATGAACATGCGTGTCGCGGCGTTCGGCAAGTGGAGCCGCTTCCTGCCGCTCTACGCCGCGCTCGCGTTCGCCGCATTCGTCGTGCTGGCCGGCGCGGGCGCGATGATCGAGATGATCTACCACCTGCAGTTGAACCAGGCGCTCGGGCCGAACCTGAAATTCATGGGCGTCGGCCTGAACGCGGCAAGCGTCGCTTCGTGGGCCGGTGCCGTCGCCGTGCTCGTGGCCGGCCTCGCGATGCTCGAGCCGGCGCGGCGGCGCTTTGCCGCGCGCTGGGGCGAGACGCAGGCCGAGATCGAGGCCGTGATCAGGCAGAGGGAAGCCGCGTGAGTCGCGAAAGAGGGGCCCCGCGCAGCGGGGATCGAAGCGGGCGAACGCGGCGAGGCGCCGACGAGAAGGCGGTCCGAACTCTTCGATTGATCGGAGGCGCCACATGAGTCCGGCGCTGGCGCTCGAACTGCGCGACCTGCGCAAGAGCTTCGGCCGCACCGAGATCATTCGCGGTGCGTCTCTCGCGGTCGAGAAGGGTGAACGCGTCGCGATCATCGGCCCGAACGGCGCCGGAAAGAGCACGCTGTTCAACCTGATCAGCGGGCGCTTCGAGCCCACCTCGGGTCAGATCCTGCTGAACGGCGATCGCATCGAGGGGCTCGCGCCGTATGCGATCAACCGCAAGGGCCTGGCACGCAGCTTCCAGGTCAGCAACCTCTTCACGCGGCTGTCGGCGTTCGAGAATATCCGCTGCGCGGTGCTGTGGGGCATGGGCTATCGCTATGCGTTCTGGAAGTTCCTCGCCGATCTGCGCGACGCGAACGAGCGCGCTGCCGAGGTGCTCGCGATGATCAAGCTCGACCGCCGGCGCGACGTGCTGGCGATGAACCTCACCTACGCCGAACAGCGCGCGCTCGAGATCGGCATCACGATCGCCGGCGGCGCCGATGTCGTGCTGCTCGACGAGCCGACCGCCGGCATGAGCCGCAGCGAGACGGCGCGCTTCGTCGAACTGATCCGCGAGATCACTGTGGGCAAGACCCTGCTGACGGTCGAGCACGACATGGGCGTCGTCTTCGGCCTGGCCGACAAGATCGCCGTCCTCGTCTATGGCGAGGTGATCGCCTTCGACACCCCCGACGCGGTGCGCGCCGACCGGCGCGTGCAGGAGGCGTATCTCGGCGCCGTCCTCGCCGAAGAGGCCCACTGAGCCATGCTGCACCTGCAGGGCGTTCACGCCTACTACGGCAAGAGCCATGTGCTGCACGGCGTGCACTTCGACGTGCAGCCGGGCGAGATCGTCAGCCTGCTCGGGCGCAACGGGTCGGGCCGTTCGACGACGGCGAAGGCGATCATGGGGCTGGTCGACGCAGCCGGCACGATCGAATTCCGGGGCCGGCCGATCCGCGGCCTCGAGCCCTTCGAGATCGCCCACCTCGGCATCGGCTATGTGCCCGAGAACCGCGAGATCTTCCCCGACCTGACGGTGCACCAGAACCTGATGCTCGGCGAGAAGAGCGGTCGCAAGTCGGCGCCGCGCTGGAGCTTCGACGACGCCTACCGCATGTTTCCGCGCCTGAAGGAGCGCCAGCACACCGACGCCGGCGTGCTCTCGGGCGGCGAGCAGCAGATGCTCGCGCTGTGCCGCACGCTGATGGGCGATCCGGACCTGATCATGATCGACGAGCCGACCGAAGGGCTCGCGCCGATGATCGTCGCCCTCGTCGCCGAATACCTGCTCGCGCTGCGCGAGCGCGGCGTATCGGTGCTGCTGATCGAGCAGAAGCTGACGATCGCGCTGCAGGTCGCCGACCGCTGCCTCGTCATGGGCCACGGCAACATCGTCTTCGAAGGCACGCCCGCCGACCTGCGCGCGAATGCCGAGGTTCGCAAGGAGTGGCTCGAGGTGTGAGCTGAGCCTTCGGGTCGAATCGCTCGTTCGGCGCAGCTTCGAGCCGCATCGCCAGTCAGCGGCACGTCCAACGCGGGTCGAGAGGCACATCAACGTCTTGCCGCCCGCAACACTGTCAACGCAACAGGCCTGCAGCATGGTCAGCGCATCGGCAAGCTGCGCATCGAGAATCCCTTTCCCACCTGACGTTGCCGCTCCGCCCGGTGAGCATGTCGCGACCGGCAAGCTGTCGCCGCCGAGACAAGGCCCGCGCGCCGGTGCATCCTAGAATCGAACGACCGTACCATTCTGCAGCCGAGGATCGACGTATGAGCGCGAGCTACGAAGTGCGCGGCGAAGTTGCCGTCATCACGCTGGACAACCCCCCCGTCAACGGCCTCGGCCATGCCACACGCCTGGGGATCACGCAGGGCCTGGCGCGCGCCGAGGACGACGCGGCGGTAAAGGCGATCGTCATCACCGGCGCCGGCAAGGCGTTCTCGGGCGGCGCCGATATTCGCGAGTTCGGAACCCCGAAGGCGCTCGCCGAGCCGAATCTGCTCTCGGTGATCCTCGCCCTCGAGGCGTGCAGCAAGCCGATCGTCGCCGCGATCCACAGCGTGTGCATGGGCGGCGGGCTCGAGCTTTCGATGGGCTGCCACTACCGCGTCGCGGCGCCCGGCACGCAGGTCGCGCTGCCCGAGGTGAAGCTCGGGCTCGTTCCCGGCGCCGGCGGCACGCAGCGCCTGCCGAGGCTGATCGGCCTCGAAAATGCGCTCAACATGATCGTCAGCGGCGAGACGGTGAAGAGCGAACGGCTCGCCGCGATGCCGGGCCAGAAGCTCTTCGACAAGCTGATCGAAGGCGACCTGCTCGCCGGCGCGATCGCCTTCGCGTCCGAGGTCGCCGATGCGCGGCCGCTGCCGCTCGTGCGCGACCTGAAAGTCGCGCACCCGAACGCCGACGCCTACCTTCAGTTCGCGCGCAATACGGTCGGCGCGCTGAGCCGCAACCTGCCGGCGCCGCTGCGCTGCGTCGACGCCGTCGCGGCGTCGATCCAGCTGCCGTTCGACGCCGGCATGAAGAAGGAGCGCGAAACCTTCGTCGCGCTGATGATGACGCCCGAAAGCAAGGCGCTGCGCCATGCGTTCTTCGCCGAGCGCACCGCGAGCAAGATTCCCGACGTGGCGGCCGACACGAAGCTTCGCGACGTGAAGTCGGTCGCGATCATCGGCGCCGGCACGATGGGCGGCGGCATCGCGATGAACTTCCTGAATGCCGGCATCCCGGTCGTCATGCTCGAGACGAAGCAGGAGGCGCTCGACCGCGGTGTGGCCACGATCCGCAAGAACTACGAGGCGCAGGTCAAGAAGGGCAAGTTGAAGCAGGACAAGTACGAGGAACGCATGGCGCTGCTGCGCACGACGCTTTCCTACGCCGACCTGAAGGACGCCGATATGGCGATCGAGGCCGTGTTCGAGGACTTTGCCGTCAAGGAGCAGGTCTTCAAGCAGCTCGACGCGGTGATGAAGCCGGGGGCGATCCTCGCGACCAACACCTCGACGCTCGACGTCGACAAGATCGCCGCCTGCACGAAGCGGCCCGAGGACGTGATCGGCACCCACTTCTTCAGCCCGGCCAACGTGATGAAGCTGCTCGAAGTGGTGCGCGGCGCGAAGACGGCGAAGGACGTGCTCGCGACGGTGATGGCGCTGGGCAAGAAGATCAGGAAGACCTGCGTCGTCTCGGGCGTCTGCGACGGCTTCATCGGCAACCGCATGATCGAGCAGTACTCGCGCCAGGCCGGCTTCCTGCTCGAGGAGGGCTGCACGCCGGCGCAGGTAGACAAGGCAGCCGAGAAGTTCGGCTTCGCGATGGGGCCGTTTCGCATGGGCGACCTCGCCGGCAACGATGTCGGCTGGTATATCCGCAAGCGCCGCTATGTCGAGAAGCCGAACCTGCGCTACAGCAAAACCGCCGACCTGCTGTGCGAGCTGGGCCGCTTCGGCCAGAAGACGGGCGCCGGCTGGTACGACTACAAGCCCGGCCGGCGCGACGCGATCCCGAGCGCGCTCGTCGACGACATGATCGCGAAGCACCGCGCCGAGCTCGGCATCGCGCCGCGCAAGATCGGCGACGACGAGATCGTGCATCGCCTCGTCTACGCCCTCGTCAACGAAGGCGCGAAGATTGTCGAGGAGGGCATCGCGCTGCGGGCGTCGGATATCGACGTCATCTATCTCACCGGCTACGGCTTCCCGCTGCACCGCGGCGGGCCGATGTGCTATGCGGATACCGTCGGCCTCTTCAACGTCGTCCAGGCGATGAGGCGCTTTGCCCGCAATCCACATGACGATGCCGCGTTCTGGGAGCCTGCGCCGCTGCTGGCAAGGCTCGCGGCCGATGGCAAGACCTTCAGCTGAGCAGGCGAGCGAGAGATGATCAAGCGCATATTGCTTGCCATCGTCGCGCTCGTCGCGCTGCTCGTGCTCGCGGTCGCGGTCAATACCTGGCGCCAGGGCTCACGCCAGATCGACGTGCCGCCGCTGGCGCCGATCGCACTCGACGAGCAAGCCGCCGCCGAGTCGCTCGCGGCTGCGATCCGCGCGCGGACCGTCTCGTCGCGCGACGATGCGATGCTGAACGCCGGCCAGTTCGAGGCGCTGCACGCGCATCTGCAATCGCGCTACCCGAAGCTGCACGCCGCGCTCGAGCGCGAGGTGGTCGGGGGCCTGAGCCTGCTCTACACCTGGAAGGGCAGCGACCCGGCGGCGCAGCCGATCGCGCTGATGGCGCACCAGGACGTGGTGCCGATCGCGCCCGGCACCGAGGGTGACTGGCAGGCCGAGCCGTTTGCCGGGACGATCAAGGACGGCTTCGTCTGGGGCCGCGGCGCGTGGGACGACAAGTCGAACCTGATCGCGCAGATGGAGGCCGTCGAGATGCTCGTCGCTTCGGGCTTCAAGCCCAGGCGCACGGTCTATCTCGTCTTCGGTGCCGACGAGGAGGTCGGCGGCCTGCGCGGCGCGAAGGTGATCGCCGAACTGCTCGCAAAGCGCAACGTGAAGCTCGACTTCGTGATCGACGAGGGCCTCTTGATCACCGAGGGCGTGCTGCCGGGCCTCGCGCCGCCGGCGGCGGTCGTCGGCATCGCCGAGAAGGGCTTCCTGTCGCTCGGCATGAGCGTGAGCGCGACGCCGGGCCACTCGTCGATCCCGCCGCCACCCGGAACGAGCGCGATCGCGATGATGAGCCACGCCCTCGCGCGGCTGGACGACAACCAGCTGCCGGCCGAGATATCCGGCGTCGCGCGCCAGATGTTCGAGACCGTCGCCCCCGAGATGAGCGGCATCAACCGCATCGCGATGTCCAACCTCTGGCTCTTCGGCCCGCTCGTCAAACGCCAACTCGAGGCCGGCGCGAGCACGAATGCGATGCTGCGCACGACGACGGCGCTGACCATCGTCAACGCCGGCAACAAGGAAAACGTGCTGCCCGGCCGCGCCGACGCGGTCGTCAACTTCCGCCTGCTGCCGGGCGACAGCCTCGCTGCCGTGCAGCAGCACGTGAAGACGACCGTCGCCAACGACCGCTTCGAGTACAAGGTGGTCGGCGGCGCGGCCGAGCCGTCCAGGATCACGCCGACCGAGAGTAGCTCGTACAAGCTCATCGAGCGCAGCGTGCGCGAGCTCTTCCCCGGCACCGTCGTCGTTCCGGGCCTGATGGTCGGTGGCACCGACTCGAAGCACTTCGAGATCGTCTCCGACCACATCTACAAATTCTCGCCGGTGCGTGCGAAGCCCGAAGACCTGGCGCGCTTTCACGGCACCAACGAGCGCGTCTCGATCGCCAACCTCGCCGAGCTGATCCGCTTCTATCACCGCCTCGTCGAGCAGGGCGCGAAGTAGTCCCCCCATTGCAGCAGGAGTTCTTGCCATGACCCAAGCCGTGATCGTCTCCACCGCCCGCACGCCGCTGGCCAAGAGCTGGAAGGGCGCCTTCAACATGACGCACGGCGCGACGCTCGGCGGCCACGCCGTGAAGGCCGCGGTCGAGCGTGCCGGCATCGACGCCGCCGAGGTCGACGACGTCATCATGGGCTGCGCGACACCCGAGGGCGCGACCGGCAGCAATATCGCGCGCCAGATCGCGCTGCGCGCCGGGCTGCCGATCACGACCAGCGGCATGACGATCAACCGCTTCTGCTCGAGCGGGCTGCAGACGATCGCGACCGCCGCGCAGCGCATCATCGCCGGCGAGGGCGAGGTCTTCGTCGCCGGCGGCGTCGAGAGCATCTCGTGCGTGCAGAACGAGGCGAACAAGCACATGCTCGCCGACCCCTGGCTGGTGGCGAACAAGCCGACGATCCACTGGAATATGCTGCAGACCGCCGAGCAGGTCGCCAAGCGCTACAAGATCGACCGCGAGCGCATGGACCGCTACGGCGCGGCGAGCCAGCAGAAGGCCGCCGCGGCGCTCGAGGCCGGGCTCTTCGAGGACGAGATCGCGCCGATCACGGTGACGGCCGGCGTCGCCGACGCCGTGCTCGGCCTGCGCAGCAAGGAAGTCAGCGTCGCCCAGGACGAGGGCATCCGCCCCGGCACGACGTACGAAGGCATCTGCAATATCAAGCCGGCGATCCCGGGCGGCGTGATCGCCGCCGGCAACGCGAGCCAGTTCAGCGACGGCGCCGGCGCCTGCGTGGTGATGCACGAAAAGCTCGCGCAAGCGAAGGGACTCGAGCCGCTCGGGCGCTTCCTCGGCTTCGCGGTCGCCGGCTGCGAGCCCGACGAGATGGGCATCGGCCCGGTCTTCGCGGTGCCCAAGGTGCTGAAGCGCCTCGGCCTCACGGTCGCCGATATCGACCTCTGGGAACTCAACGAGGCCTTCGCGGTGCAGGTGCTGTACTGCGCCGATACGCTCGGCATCCCGATGGACAAGTTGAACGTCAACGGCGGCGCGATCGCCGTCGGCCATCCCTACGGCGTCTCGGGCCAGCGCCTCACCGGCCACGCGCTGATCGAGGGCCGGCGGCGCGGCGCCAAGCGCGTCGTCGTCACGATGTGCATCGGCGGCGGCATGGGCGCGGCCGGCGTCTTCGAGGTGCTCTGACGGGCCCGGCGGCGATGGCTGTCCCTAGCCTCGACGAGGTGCGCGCCTTCTTTCGGCGCGCCCCGTTCATCGCCGACCTCGGCGTCGATATCGAGACGATCGGCGCGGGCGAGTGCACGACGTCGCTCGCCGTCGCGCCGCGCCTGCTGCAGCACAGCGGCCAGGTGCATGCCGGCGTGCTGACCACGCTCGCCGATCACACCGCCGGCGCGGCGGCGCAGACGCTCGCACCCGAAGGCAGCTTCGTCGTCACCGTCGAGCTCAAGATCAGCCTGTTGCGCCCCGCCAGGGGCGAGCGGCTGCGCTGTAGCGCTCGCGTGCTCAAGCCCGGCAAGCAGGTCTCGTTCGTCGAGGCCGAGGTCTACTGCGCCGAGGGCGGCGGCGAGCAGCTGGCCGCCAAGGTCAGCGCGACGATGGCGATGGTGAGTCAAAAGCACCTCGTGTGACGCGATGACGCTGCGCGCGACGCTCGACTTCCTGCTCTACGACTGGCTCGGCGTGGAGTCGCTGCAGCAGCGCGCAAGATTCAGCGAGCACAGCCGCGAAACCTTCGACGCGGTGCTCGACATGTGCGACAAGCTCGCGGCCGACAAGTTCGCGCCGCATGCCCGCCAGTCGGATGTGGAGGAGCCCTGGTTCGACGGCGAGCGCGTCCACCTGCCCGCGGCGAGCCACGCGGCGGCGCGCGCCTATGCCGCCAGCGGCATGCTCGCCGCGGCGCAGGACTACGCGATCGGCGGCATGCAGCTGCCGTGCGTCGTCGAGATGGCGGCCAACAGCTTCTTCACGAAGGCCGGCGTCGGCATCGGCGGCGGCAGCATGCTGACCAGCGGCAACGCGAATCTGCTGATGGCGCACGGCACCGAGATGCAGAAGGCCGTCTTCGCGCACCACGAGTTCAGCGGCCGCTTCGCCGGCACGATGTGCCTGTCCGAGCCGCAGGCCGGATCGAGCCTGTCGGATATCGCGACGCGCGCCGTGCCCGACGGTGCCGATTTCGAGCGCGATCCGCTCGGCCCGCGCTACCGCCTGCGCGGCAACAAGATGTGGATCAGCAACGGCGAGCACGAGCTGGCCGAGAACATCATCCACCTCGTGCTGGCGAAGATCCCCGGCCCGGACGGCCGGCTGATCCCCGGCACGCGCGGCATCTCGCTCTTCATCGTGCCGAAGAAGCTCGTCGATGCGCACGGCGAACTGACCGGCGAGCGCAACGACGTCGCGCTCGCGGGACTCAACCACAAGCTCGGCTACCGCGGCATTCCGAATACGCTGCTCAATTTCGGCGAGGGCAAGCACCCGGTGCGCGGCGCGTCCGGGCAGGGGCTGGACGGCGCCGGCGCGGGCGCCGTGGGCTACCTGGTCGGCAAGCCGGGCGACGGGCTCTCCTGCA
Organism: Burkholderiaceae bacterium; assembly: GCA_014879745.1. Taxonomy (GTDB): domain Bacteria; phylum Pseudomonadota; class Gammaproteobacteria; order Burkholderiales; family Burkholderiaceae_C; genus CAIKUF01. The sequence continues at coordinate 18,605 of JACSRM010000172.1, forward strand.
TGTTCCACATGATGAACGAGGCGCGCATCGCGGTCGGCCTGGGTGCGGCGATGATCGGCTACGCGGGCTACGAGGTGAGCCTCGCCTATGCCCGGGAGCGGCCGCAGGGCCGGCCGGTCGGCCCCGGCGGCAAGGACGTTGCGCAGCCGCAGGTGCCGATCATCCGCCATGCCGACGTCAAGCGCATGCTGCTGGCGCAGAAGAGCTACTGCGAAGGCGCTCTCGCGCTCGAGCTGTACTGCGCGCGGCTGGTCGACGAACTCCACACCGGCGAGCCGGCGGCGGCGCAGCAGGCCGGGCTGCTGCTCGAGATGCTGACGCCGATCGCCAAGAGCTGGCCGAGCGAATGGTGCCTGGAAGCCAACAGCCTCGCGATCCAGGTGATGGGCGGCTATGGCTATACGCGCGACTTCCCGGTCGAACAGTACTGGCGCGACAACCGCCTGAATATGATCCACGAGGGTACGCACGGCATCCAGGCGCTCGATCTGCTCGGCCGCAAGGTGGTGATGCACGAAGGGCGCGGCCTGCAGCTGCTCGCCGAGCGCATCGGCGCGAGCATCGCGCGCGCGAAGGGCGTCGAGTCGCAGGCCGAATATGCCGCCGCGCTCGAAGCCGCGCTCGAACATCTGGGCCGCGCGACGCGTGCCGCATGGCAGGGCGGCGATGCGCAGCGTTCGCTCGCGAATGCAACGCCATATCTGCAGGCCTTCGGCCACACGGTGCTGGCCTGGATCTGGCTCGACGTCGCGCTGTGCGCACACGCGATGCTCGATGCGGGCGAGGGCGACGCCGACTTGCTGCGCGGCAAGCTCGCCGCCAGCACCTATTTTTTCCGCTACGAACTGCCGCGCATCGGCGCCTGGCTCGGCGTCGTCCAGAGCCGGGACGATACCTGCCTCGCGATGGCCGAAGCGTGGTTCTGACGCCATCCCGCACCGATCCCCACCTTGAAGGAAGCACGCCATGAGCACGCCCGTCCACAAGCTTTTCGACCTGTCGGGCCGCACCGCGCTCGTCACCGGCGGTTCGCGCGGCCTCGGGCTGCAGATCGCCGAGGCGCTCGGCGAGGCCGGTGCGAAGATCCTGCTCACCTCGCGCAAGGCGGCCGACCTCGAGGAAGCCGCGGCGGCGCTGCAGGCGAAGGGCATCGATACGCGCTGGGTCGCGGCCGACGCGAGTCAGCCGGCGGAGATCGCGAAGGTCGTCGACGAGGCGCTGCAGCGCCTGGGCCACATCGACATCCTCGTCAACAATGCCGGCGCGACCTGGGGTGCACCGGCCGAGGACTACCCGCTGGAGGCCTGGGACAAGGTGATGAACCTCAATATCCGCAGCATCTTCCTGATGAGCCAGGCGGTCGGCAAGCGCTCGATGATTCCGCGCCGGCACGGCCGCATCATCAATATCGCGTCGGTCGCCGGGCTCGCCGGCTCCGGCTCGGGGATCGAATTCATCGCCTATGGCACGAGCAAGGGCGCGGTCGTCAACTTCACGCGCACGCTGGCCGGCGAGTGGGGCGAGCACGGCATCACCGTCAACGCGCTCGCGCCGGGCTTCTTTCCGAGCAAGATGACCAAGGGCGTTCTCGAGACGCACGGCGCCGACACCCTCGCCGCGCATGCGCCGCTGCGCCGGCTGGGCGACGACGACGACCTGAAGGGCGCCGCGCTGCTCTTCGCGTCGCCGGCCGGCAAGCACATCACCGGGCAGATTCTTGCCGTGGACGGCGGCGTGAGCGCGGTGATCAGCGGCGGTTGACCACGATGGCCGCCGCGTCGCGTTCGACGCGCGAATCAGCGCCCGCGCCAAGCGGATGAGGCCGACGCTGCACGTGCCGTTTGCCGAGCTCGTCGGCATCGAGCTGCTCGCCTGCGAGGCGGGCCAGGCCGAGCTGGCGGTTACCCTGCGCGACGCGCTGTGCAACTCGTGGAGCGTGGCTCACGGCGGCGTGACGATGACGCTGCTCGACGTCGCGATGGCG
>JACSRM010000463.1 GCA_014879745.1 Burkholderiaceae bacterium
TGCCGTGCGGCAGCTCTGCACGGAAGGTCTCGATCATCGGATTCTCCAGCGGCTCGCAAACGTCATCTACGCGCGGCACAGTATCGCGCCGCGGTCAGCCGCCCGCAGGATGCGCCCACTGGTGCAGCGTGAGCGCCGCGTCGTCGATCCCGGTTCGGGTGAGCGCGGAGAAGAGCGCGACGCCGACATCCGCCTCGTCGGTCGTGAACCCACCGAGCACGTCCTGCATCCCGGCGAGCGCCGCCTGTGACTCGCGCCGGTTGAGCTTGTCGGCCTTCGTCAGCAGCACGAGCAGCCGCACCGCGCCGTTCGCGATGCGCGGCGCGATAAATTCGAGCAGCCGGCGGTCGAGTTCGGTCGCGCCCAGCCGTGCATCGATCATCAGCACGATGCCCGAGAGGCTGCGGCGCATCTCCAGATAGTCGGCCATCACCTGCTGCCAGCGCAGCTTCGCACCGCGCTCGACCGCCGCGTAGCCGTAGCCGGGGAGGTCGGCGAACAGCGCGTCGGGCGCATCCTTCGGCCCGAGCGCGAAGAGGTTGATGTGCTGGGTGCGGCCCGGCGTGCGCGACGCGAAGGCGAGGCGCTTTTGCTGCGCGAGGCGGTTGATCGCGGTCGACTTGCCGGCGTTGGAGCGGCCGACGAAGGCGATCTCGGGCAGTTCGGTCGCCGGCAGTTCGGCGAGCCGGCTGGCCGTCGTCAGGAAGCGCGCGGTGTGCGTCCATGCCAACGCTGCCTTGGCGGGCGACTCGCCGGCCGGCACTGCGGCGCCGGGAGGCATGCGGGACGGCGCTTCGTCGATCTCGTTTGCGGTCATCGCAGGCGACCAAATGGCCCATTGTAAAATCTGCCCGTTTCGCGGCCCGAGCACACCCACCCATGAAGTCCATTGCTTCCCTGCTGCCCCGCCTGCTGGCTGCCGCCTTTGCCGCGGCGACGATCTCGGCACCCGCGCTCGCCGCGGATGCCGCGCCACCGGCCAAGCCCGATCTGGCGCGCGGCGCGAAGATTTCGGCCGAGGTCTGCGGCGCCTGCCACACGACCGACGGCACGCGCGGCCTGCCCGCGAATCCGATCCTGCAGGCGCAGCATCCCGAATATCTCGTCAAGCAGCTGACGGAGTTCAAGTCCGGCAAGCGCGAGAACGCGGTCATGACGGCGATGGCGTCGACGCTGAGCGAGGAAGACATGAAGAACGTCGCCGCGTTCTACGCATCCAAGCCGGCCGAACCGGGCCAGGCGAAGGACAAGGAGACGGTGCGCATGGCCGAGCGCATCTTCCGCGGCGGCATCGCCGATCGCCGCGTCCCGGCCTGCGCCGGCTGCCATACGCCGGACGGCGCCGGTATCCCGTCGCAGTACCCGAAGCTCTCCGGTCAGCACGCCGAATACGCCGCTGCCCAGCTCACCGCGTTCCGCGACGGCACGCGGACCAACAGCGAGCAGATGACCGGCGTTGCCGCGCGGCTGAACGACCGCGAGATCAAGGCCCTGGCCGACTATATGGCCGGGCTGCGCTGACGCGGTAGGCCGCAGTCATTCGAGCAAAGGGCCGGTCGCGTACCGGCCTTTGCATTTTGCGCGACGATTGCGCAGCGTCGCCGCAAGAACTTTGCAGCGGCGGCCGGGTCCACCCACGTCCCGGCACATTCGATGGAGTAGGCCATGCATCTGCGCACCGACAAGGGGTTCCAGCACCGGGCGAGCTCGGAAATCACGCCCCGCGCCGTCTACGAACGGCGGCGCGAGTTCCTCGAACTCGTCGCCGGTGGTGCGGCCGGCGCGCTGCTCGCCGGCTTCGCGCAGCGCGAAGCGAATGCGATGGCGCCCGCAAGCGGCAAGCTCGCCGCGCTGCCGGGCGCACAAAGCAGCGTCGCCGGCGCGATGACGATGGAAAAGCCCACCGCCTACGCCGACGCGACGACCTACAACAACTTCTACGAGTTCGGCACCGGCAAGTCCGACCCGGCGGAGAACGCAGGGTCGCTGCGGACCCGGCCGTGGACGGTGGCGATCGAAGGCGAAGTGAGGAAGCCCAGGGTCTTCGACATCGCTGAACTGCTCAAGCTCGCCCCGCAGGAGGACCGCACCTACCGCATGCGCTGCGTCGAAGGCTGGTCGATGGTGATTCCATGGATCGGCTATTCGCTCGCCGAACTGATCAAGCGCGTCGAGCCCACCGCCAACGCGAAGTATGTCCAGTTCGTGACGCTCGACGACCCGAAGCAGATGCCCGGGCTGCGCTCGTCGGTGCTCGACTGGCCCTACGTCGAGGGCCTGCGCATCGACGAGGCGATGCACCCGCTCGCGCTGCTCGGCTTCGGCCTCTACGGCGAGGTTCTGACGAATCAGAACGGCGCGCCGGTGCGCGTCGTCGTGCCGTGGAAATACGGCTTCAAGAGCGCGAAGTCGATCGTGAAGATCCGCTTCGTCGAGCAGCAGCCGAAGACGAGCTGGGAGCAGGCGGCGCCGAACGAATACGGCTTTTATTCCAACGTCAACCCGAATGTCGATCATCCGCGCTGGAGCCAGGCGCGCGAGCGCCGCATCGGCGAGGACGGCCTCTTTGCGAAGAAGCGGCCGACCTTGATGTTCAACGGCTACGAGGCGCAGGTCGGCCAGCTCTACGCCGGCATGGACCTGAAGAAGTACTACTGATCGGCCCGCGGCGCAATCGCTTGAACTCCGCGACCTCGCTTACCGCCGCCGCATCCGCGCCGCGCCCCGCGCGGCGCAAGGGCGCACTGCTGCATCCTGCGGCCAAGCCGCTGTTGTTCGCGCTGTGCCTGCTGCCGTTCGTCTGGTTGCTGTATGGCGCGCTGACCGACTCGCTCGGCGCCAATCCGGCCGAAGCGCTGATCCGCGGCACCGGCGACTGGGTATTGCGCTTGCTCTGTCTGACGCTCGCGGTGACACCGCTGCGGCATTGGACCGGGCGGCCGGAACTGGCGCGATTTCGGCGCATGCTCGGGCTCTTCACCTTCTTCTACCTCGTGCTGCACTTCCTGTCCTACGCCTGGCTCGACATGGGATTCGATCCGCACGATATCGCGCGCGATATCCCGAAGCGGCCGTTCGCGCTCGTCGGCTTCGCCGCATTCGTGCTGATGCTGCCGCTCGCCGCGACCTCGTTCAATCGCGCGATCAAGGCGCTCGGCGCGAAGCGCTGGCAGGCGCTGCACCGGCTCGTCTACGCGATCGCGCTCCTCGCGCTGCTGCACTTCTTCTGGATGCGCGCCGGCAAGCACGACTTCGCCGAGGTCGCCGTCTACGCCGCGATCCTCTTCGTGCTGCTCGGCTGGCGCGTATTTCACGCTATCCGAAGCCGGCGCGCCGATCCACGCAACGCACGCGGCTGAAGGCCGCCGTCGCGCTTCACCGCCTGCCCGCGGCCGTGGCAGCAGCGCCTAGCTTGACGCCGATTGTCATGCACACGGAATGCCCATTGCGCCACACCCTGGAGCATCGAAATGGAAGCAGCCGTCGAGCGCATCGTCGTCCAGGCGACCGCGCGCGAGAAGAAGGGCCTGGTCGCGAAGGCGAAGCGGCTCGGCCTGCCGGTCTCCAGGCTGATGCGCCGCGGCACAGCGGGCTACGAATCCGAGCGCGCCGACGAGGAACTCGGTGCGCCGGACGATGCCGCGAGGACAGCCGCGGATCGCGCCGGGGAAGCTATCGCCGATTCGCTCGCGTTCATCGAAGCGAGCAATGCATGCATTGCCGCGATGGAGCGCGCAGCGGCGAGCAAGGCCGCCGCGCGCAAGGCGGCGTGATGGGTGTCACCGATCGCGTCTGGGGCGCGCTGACGGCCATCCTCGAGCTCGAGGATCGCGTCGTGCAGCAGAGCGAGGCGATCAAGTCTCAGCAGCTCAAGATCGAGAACCTGACCGAGCGCGTGATCCGGCTCGAAGCGCAGCTCGAGCTGCTGACCGGCGCGGCGATGGTCAAGCGCCTCGCGCGCGATTGACCCGATCGGCCGGCGTCGCAACCCCTTCGGTATCACTTGCGCACCAGCACGGCGCGCAGCGCATCGCCGGTGCGGCTGCCCGTTGCGACCGCCTGCTCGGGCCTACCTGCGGCGACGATGCGCCGCCCGCGGCGGTGCCTTGTGAATCGCGAGATGCTCATAGTGCGCCATAGGCCACCTTGCAAGCGCCGGGGACCAGGCCTTGCAGGCCGTGCTGGGGCGTGCACGCTCCGGCCCTTCGCGAGGCGCCGGGCCTTCCGCAGGGACGCGCCGACGTCCAGGCTCCGCCCCGAACCCCGAAGCACCGAAGCGTACGAAGCGCCCAAGCGTCAACGTGCCCGGCGCCGCGCCACCCACAGCGCGGTCAACCCGGC
>JACSRM010000201.1 GCA_014879745.1 Burkholderiaceae bacterium
CGCCGATGCTCGGCGAGCATTCACGACAAGTGCTGCGCGACTGGCTGGGCGACGAGGCCGCAGCGGGCGCCGCCGCGCCCACCGAGACCCACGCCTGATCACTGCTCGGCGAACGCGCGTTCGATGACGAACGCGCCCGGCGTCGAGGTGTTGCCCTCGTCGAAGTGCCGGTCCTCGAGGAGCTTCTTCAGGTCGCGCAACATCCCCGGGCTGCCGCAGATCATGACCCGATCTTCCTTCGGGTCGAGGTCGGGCAGGCCGAGGTCGGCAAACAGCTTGCCGCTCGTGATCAGGTCCGGGATGCGGCCCTGGGTCTTGAAATCCTCGCGGGTGACGGTCGGGTAGTAGAGCAACTGCGTCGACACCATGTCGCCGAGGAACTCATGGTTCGGCAGATACTGGGTAAGAACGTCGTTGTAGGCGAGTTCATCGACGATGCGCACGCCGTGGACGAGGACGATCTGCTCGAACTGCTCGTAGACCGACGGGTCGCGAACGATGCTCATGAACGGCGCCAGGCCCGTCCCGGTCGAAAACAGGTAGAGCCGCTTGCCGGGCAGCAGGTAGTCGACGACCAGCGTTCCGGTCGGCTTGCGCCCGACGATGATGGTGTCGCCGGGTTGGATATGCTGCAGGCGCGAGGTCAGCGGCCCGGCGTCGATCTTGATGCTCAGGAACTCGAGGTGATCCTCGTAGTTCGCGCTCGCAATGCTGTAGGCGCGCAGCAGCGGCTTGCCGTCGACCCGCAGGCCGATCATCGTGAAGTGCCCGTTGCTGAACCGCATCGACGTATCGCGCGTCGTCGTGAAGCTGAAAAGCCGATCGGTCCAGTGGTGCACGCTCAGCACGCGCTCTTCGTTGAATGCACTCATTCGAAGCTACTTTCGTGGGACATGCAGGATCAGCGCCGTTTCAGAACGGCGTGCCGCTTATCCTCTTGAGCAAGGAGACCAGGGTCGCGCGCTCCTGCGGGTTCAGATCGCCAAAGGTCAGCTCCGTGATCTGCTGCGCATGCGGCACCGTCTGCTCGAGCATCTCTTCCCCGTCCGGGGTCAGACTGACGACCATTCGTCGTGCATCGCCGGGTTCGTGTTCGGCGTTGAGCAGCTTGCGCCACTTCAGCCGCTCGACGATGCCGCGCAGGGACGACTCGTCGATTCCGGTGTGCCGCAGGATGGCCGGGATCTCGCACGGCCCGTGCTCGCGCACGCTGAGCAAGACGACGAACTGCCCCGCCGTAAGGCGCGACTCCGGCACCGTCTGCTGGAAGATCGCCGTATGCCGCTGATAGGCACGGCGCAGCAGGTAGCCGATCTGCTGGGTGAAGTCGTACTTTTCCGCATCCTTGTTCGTCATTCGTCCCTCCATCGAGTGTGATATCTCGTCATGCGGCCACGAATGACGCGCGGCCCCGACGAGCGATTGCAGAGATCGGCGATCGAGGCGCCATCATCCCCCCGTCACCGGCGGAAAGATAGCGACTTCGTCGCCGTCGCCGATCGGTGCGTCGATGCTGTCGGCCATGTCGCGATTGACGGCGAAGCGCCAGCCGCGGTCGGCCTCGAGCAGCGACCAGGGCGCGCCGCGCGCGCCGACGTGCCTGCGCAGCGAGCCGATATCGTCGACGCCATCGGGGAGCTCGATCGTCTCCGCCGAGCGGCCGATCGCTTCCCGCACGCCGGCAAAGTAGAGCAACTTCACGACCTTCATTGCGCCAGCAACTCCCGCAGCGACTCGTTCACCGCCCCGCTGTGGTGGCGTGCCGACTTCTCGCTCGGCGGCAGGGGCTCGTCGTAGAAGAAGGCCGGCAGCTCATCGTCGGCCTCGGTAAAGCCGGCTGCTCGATTGAACGCCCACTCCATCTCGAGAACCTCGCGCCCGAGCGCCTTCGGGAACGTCAGATCGAGGTTCGTGCCGTGCGCATCGTTGAGCGCGCCGACGATCAACTCCGGATTCGTATCGGTGACGGTGCGGCCAAAGATGCACAGGCCCAGCGAATCGGCCGCCGCCGCATTGATCTGGGCGGCGAGGCTGACGGCGACCAGTTCGGCCGTCGTCTTGCCCTTGCATTCGTAGGTCGGCACGTTGCCGACAGTGTGATCCCCGCCTTGCGCGGTCAGCATCATCGAGATGCCGGTGACCTCGATCACGCGCGGATCGTAGGCGCTCAGCGCCTGGCGCTTGATGACCGGGACGCGCCTGACGCCGAAGTGCTCGCCGACGCGCGCCGCGCCCTGCGCGAGGATGCGGCCGCGCGCGTTGCCGATGCGCATGTCGTCGAGCGCCTTGGCCAGGAACTCGACGTCGCCAAAGCCGCCCTCGCCCGCCGCCAACACGACGCCGAGCATGCCGCCGACCTCGATCGTATCGGCACCCATATCGTTGACGAGTGCATTCAAGCGTGCGACGTCGTCCGGATCCTCGATGCCGCAGTTGCTGCCGAGCAGGCCGAGCGTCTCGTACTCCAGCGGCGAGACCATCTCCTGGCCTTGCGCATCGACGTACACGTTGCTGCACTCGATCTGGCAGCCCGGCATGCAGGCATGCGCGGTCTGGCCGCCGCGGCTCAGGTTGCGCTCGCGGATATTGGCGCCGCCGAGCTGGAACGCATCCTTGTCGGGCGTCAGCTGGCCGGCGCTGAAGTTGCGCACCGGCAGGCCGCCGACGTAGTTGGTGAAGTCGCCGACCGCCGCCGTGCCGAGGCGCTTGTAGACGTCGATCGCCGGCTCCTGCGCCAGCTTCACGCCGTACTCGCGGACCGCGCCCATCACCTTCTTGCGATCGTGGAAGCTCGGCATCTTGACCTGGTCGATCACGATCGCCTTCACCTTCTTCGACCCCATGACAGCTCCGATGCCCCCGCGTGCGGCCAGTCGCGACGGCCGGCCGTCGGTGTCGGCGAACGCGATGCCGGCGACGAGGCCAAGGTACTCGCCGACCGGCCCGCAGATGCCGAAGCTGATCTTCTTGCCGTACTTCTCGAACAGCATCGCGGCAACCTCGGTGTTGCCCTTGCCCATGTACGCGTCGGCGTCCTCGAAGCTGATCTCGCCTTCCTTCGTGATGCGGATCAGCGTCCAGTCCGCGCAAGCGCCATGCAGTGTGAAGGCGGCGATCTCGCACTGACCCATCGCGAACGCGAAGGTGCCGCCCGAGTTGGCCTCCTTGATGCCGCCCGTCAGCGGGCTTCGCGCGCCGACGCTGAGCCGGTTCGCATTCGAGAAATTGGTGCCGGCAAACGGTCCGGCGGAGAAGATCAAGGGGTTGTCCCGGCCGAGCGGATCGACCGTCGCCGCGCCGCATTCGAGCAGCTTCTTCGCGATGAAGTGTCGCCCGGCCCGGACGACCTGCTCGCCGTGGAACTCCTGCATCGAGAACGAGCACTCTTGCAGATGGATGTCGAAATACTTGCGCATGTTCAGCCCGCCTTCAAGGGAAGATAGACGAGAAACCCGCCTTCCGTCGGCGAGCCGGAGGATCGGCTTTGTCGCGCAGGGCACCAGGCTGCTGTGCTCACGCCTTGCCATTCGTGTCCCGGCGATGGAACCGCCGCCCGAGCACGACCGTGGCCATCACCGCGAGAGCGAAGGCTATCGTCATGCGATCCAGCGACTCGCCCAGCAGCGGGACGGCGAACGCGATCGCGAAGAAGGGCTGCAGCACCTGGACCTGGCTGACGAGCACCGCGCCGCCCCAGTCGAGCGCGCGATACCAGGCGAAGAAAGCGGCCCACATCGAGAACGCCCCGACGTAGAAGAAGCCCGCCCAGGCGGACGCCGCGACCGGCGCCGCCGGCCAGGTCCACACCGCGGCCGGCAGGCTCAGCGGCAGCATCAGGATCGCGACCCAGCAGATCACGCGTTCGGCGCCGAGCACCGGCGTCAGGCGCGCACCGGCAACGTAGCCGATCGACGCCGCGACGACGGCGCCGACGAGCCAGAGGTCGGCAAGCGTCGGCAGATACGACTCGCCCGACTGCTGCGCCCTCAGCATCGCGAAGATCACGACAAGCGCCGTGCCGGCGATCGCGCACGCCCAGAAGCCGAGCGGCGCGCGCTGGCGCAGCATCCAGGCCGCCGCGACCGCCGTCGTCAGCGGCAGCAGCGCCGTGACGACCGCCGCGTGGCTCGCGCTGACCGAGCGCAGCGCGAACGCCAGCAGCAGCGGATAGCCGATCGCATTGCCAAGCACCACGAGCGCCAGATCCGGCCAATGCGAGCGCGCCGGGATGCGCGAGCGCGTCGCGAGCAGAAAGGACGCCGACAGCAGCGCGGCGAAGACCGCGCGCCCGAAGGTGACGAACCAGGGCGAGAGTTGCGGCTCGGCAGCCGATCCGATCGCCAGCCGCGTCATCGGCAGCGTGAGCCCGAACAAGGCCATCGCGAGCACGCCCAGCCAGAGCCCGAGGACCGCCGATCGCGAATTCCATGGCTCGACCATCGCTCACGGCTTGAACGGCGAGGCGCGCACCCGCGCCACCTCGGCCTCCAGATTCGCCCAGCGCGGTTTGCCGGGGGCAAAGCGCTGGCGCATGTAGTCGGCCAGTTCGGCGAGCTGGCGGTCGCTCAACGCGGTGCCGAACGCCGGCATGAAGCCGAGCTGCATCGACGCCGGCTCGACGTGTCCTTCGACGATCACACGCAGCAGGTTGTCGGGCCGGTCGGCGTGCAGGTTGGTGTTGAGCGCAAGCGGCACATTCGCACCGAGCAGCTTCGGGCCGTCGCCGTCGTGGTGGCAGGCGGCGCACGCCGTGTCGAACATGCGCTGCGCCGGGCCGGCAAGCAGCGCCGCACCGGCCTGCGCGGCGGCTACCGCGGCCGCCGCCGCGGCCTGCGCCTGAGCGTCGCTCACCGGCGGGTTGAACGACGCGAGGTAGTGCGCCATCGCGCGGATGTCGGCGTCGGGCAGCGCGGTGAACTCGCGCACCACCGGCGCCATCGGCCCCGAGGCGACGCCGTGCAGCGCGCTGTAGCCGCCGCGCAGATAGTCGAACAGCGACTGCTCGGTCCACGCCACCGGCGCGCGCGTCGCGGCCGTGAGCGCCGGCGCCTCCCAGCCCTTGACGAAGGCGCCGCCGAGGTAGGCCTCGCCTTCGCGCTCGGCGCCAAACGCGTTGCGCTCGGTGTGGCACGCGCCGCAATGCCCCAGTCCGTTCACAAGGTAGGCGCCGCGGTTCCACTGCGCCGAGCGCGCCGGGTCGGTCTGCGCGACCGCCTTCGGATCGTGGAACAGCGCATTCCAGAACGCGAGCAGCGGCCGCAGGTTGAACGGAAACGCGAGCTTCGTCTCGGGCACCGTCGAGCGCACCGCGGGCTGCGTCATCAGGTAGGCGTAGAGCGCCATCAGGTCGTCGTCGCCGACCTTCGCGAACGCGGTATACGGAAACGCCGGATACAGCCGGTGGCCGTCGCGCGAGACGCCTTCGCGCATCGCGCGCTGGAACGCGCTGAACGACCAGGCGCCGATGCCGGTGTCGATGTCGGGCGTCAGGTTCGTCGCGTAGACGGTGCCGAACGGCGTCGGCATCGCGAGGCCGCCGGCGTTCGTCGCGCCGTCGGGCGCGGTATGGCAGGTCGCGCAGTTGCCGGCGGCGGCAAGGATGCGTCCGCGTTCGATCGCGTCGGCCGAATAGACCGAGGCGTCGATGCGCGACACCGGCGCGATCGCCGGCCGCCAGCCGAACGCCGCGGCAGCGACACCGACGACGCCGGCCGCGAGCGCCACGCCCCTCGCCCACCACGAGCGCCGCTTCGGCCACGGCGCGTCGGCCGGCGGCGGATGGGCGACCGGCTCGACCGGCTTTGCCGCCGGCGCCGGCAGCGGGTTGATCGCGGCGCGAACGACCTCGGCGGTGAACGGCGGGTTGCGAAACCGCACGCCGGTCGCGTCGAAGATCGCGTTCGCGATCGCCGCCGTGCCCGGCACCGAAGACGATTCGCCGGCGCCGAGCGGCGGCTCGCTCTGGCGCGGCATGATGTGGACCTCGATCGCCGGCAGTTCCGAGAAGCCGAGGATCGGATAGCTGCCCCACTCGCGGTTGACGACCGCAGACGTCGCCGCATCGACCTCGACGCGCTCCTTCAGCGCCCGGCTCGTCGTCTGCACGACGTTGCCCTGCACCTGGTGGCGCACGCCCGCTGGGTTGACGACCTGCCCCGAGTCGTGGCCCACGACGACGCGGTTCACATGCACCTCGCCGGTCTTGCGATCGACCTCGACGTCGGCGACCCAGGCCGTCCACGCCGCGCCGAACCCCGGCCACTTGCTGTGCATGTAGCGCGCGTAGGCGACGCCCTGGCCGCGCAGCAGATCGCCGTTGGATTCCTTCTGCTGCGGCGCGGTGTGCGCGACCCAGCCGGCGCGCTCGGCGGTGCTGCGCAGCACGTCGATCGCACGCGGGTCGGTCAGATGGCGCAGCCGGAACTCGACCGGATCGGCGCCCGCCGCCGTCGCCAGTTCGTCGATGTAGGACTCGTGCGCGAACGAGTTCGGCAGCGCCGAGACGCCGCGCAGCCACGAGGCGCGCAGGATCGGCGCCATATCGTTGATCGTCACGCGCAGGTTCGGCACGGCGTACGGTGGTTTCGCGGTGCGGTCGCCCATCGCGAACGCCTGCGCCGCCGGCTCTATCGTTCGCGTCAGCAGCAGCGCGAGCGTCGGCGCGGCGTTCGACGGGTACGAGGTCGTGAAGTCGTAGGCCGCCATCGCACCGGCGCTGTCGAGCCCGCCGCGCACCGTCATCAGCTGCGCAGCGCCCTTGGGCTCCCACAGGTTCTCCTGCTCGCGGCTCAGTTGCACGCGCACCGGCGCGCACACCGCGCGCGCGAGCAGCGCGGCGTCGGCGCAGACGTCGTCGGCGCTGTTGCGGCCATAGCAGCCCGACGCCTCCATGCGGATGACTTCGACGTCGACGTCGGGCAGCTGCATCAGCTTCGACAGATCGGCGCGCAGCACGTGCGGGTTCTGGCTGCCGGTCCAGACCGTGAGCGCCGGATGCGAGTCGCCGCCGTGCCACTGCGCGACGCCGCACGACGGGCCGATCGACGCGTGCAACTGGTAGGGCCAGACATATTCGCGCTGCAGTTCGTGCGTCGCGGCCGAAAGCGCCGCGTCCACATCGCCCTCGTCGACGACCTTGCGCGGCACCGCCGGGTTGTCGCGCAGCGCCTGCGCCGGTTCGTCGAGCGATGGGAAGCCCGGCCACGCGCGCCATGTCACCTTCAGCGCCGCCGCGGCGGCCTCGGCCTGCTCTTCGCGCTCGGCGACGATGCCGACAAAGTCGCGGATGACGACGACGGCGCGCACGCCCGGGATATGCGCGATCGACGATTCATCGACCGATTCGAGCGTATTGCCGATGAAGTCGCCGTGGTCCGCCCCCGCATACGGCGGGCGCACGACGCGGCCGTGCAGCATGCCGGGCAGCCGTTTGTCGTGGACGAAGACGAGTTCGCCCTTCACCTTGGCCGGGATGTCGACGCGCGGCGCCGACTGGCCGACGACCCGGTATTGCTGCACCGGCTTGACGGCGACCTCGGGGTCGAGCATCAGGTGCAGCCGCTCGCCGCGCACCAGATCGGCGTAGCTGACGCGGCGCTCGCCGTGGCGGACGACGCCACGCTCGACGACAAGTTCGCCGGCCTCGACGCCGAGCACCTCGGCCGCGCGCGCAAGCAGGAACGCCCTCGCCTGCGCCGCCGCCTGGCGCAGCGGCACGGCGGTGATCTGGATCGACGCGCTCGCGATCGTCGGCCCCTGGTTCGGCGCCATCGCGGTATCGCCGAGCACCATCTCGACCTGGCTGTGGTCGACGTCGAGCTCCTCGGCAATGATCTGTGCAAGCGCCGTGCGGATGCCGGTGCCGAGGTCGACGTGGCCGTTCAAGCCCGTCACGCTGCCGTCGTCCCACACGGCGAGCAGGATCTCGACGCCCTCGGCCGGGTTGGGCGGAATCATCGGCGGCTGGCCGGGCGCCTGCGGCAGCGCCTCGGGCGGCTCGCGCATCACGACGAGCGCGCCGGACGCCTCGAGGAAGTCGCGCCGCGTGCGCACGATGCGCCTTGCGTTCACGCCGATTCCTTCGCCGCGGCGCAAAGCTCGGCCGCCCGCAGCGCAGCCTGGACGATCTCGAGGTGCGTGCCGCAGCGGCACAGGTTGCCCGACAGCGCGGCGCACACCTGCTGCTCGGTCGGCTGCGGCGTATGCGCGAGCAGCGCGACCGTCATCATCAGCATGCCGTTCAGGCAATAGCCGCATTGCGCGGCCTGGGCGTCGATGAAGGCCTGCTGCACCGGATGCAGGCCGCGTTCATCGGCCAGCCCTTCGAGCGTCGTCACGCTGCGGCCGGCGACGCCGGCGAGCGGGATCACGCAGGCGCGCGCCGCGACACCATCGACGAGCACGGTACAGGCGCCGCATTCGCCGAGGCCGCAGCCGTATTTCGGGCCGTTGAGGCAAAGGTCGTTGCGCAGCGCGGCGAGCAGCGTCGTTGCCGGCGGGCAGGCCAGAACCTGCGGCTTGCCGTTGACGGTGAGGGTCGTCTCGACGAGCGCCGGCATCGCGGCCGAACCGGAAGATTTCGACCGCACCTGCGCCGCCGCGCCCGCCTCAGACACTGAGATAGGCACGCCGCACGTCCTCGGCGGCGGCGAGTTCGGCCATCGTGCCCTTGAAGCGGATCTGGCCCTTCTCGAGCACGTAGGCGCGGTCGGAAACAAGCTCGGCGAAGTGCATGTTCTGCTCGGACAGCAGGATGCTCACGCCCTGCGCCTTCAGCTCCTGGATCATGTGCGCCATCTGCTCGACGATGACCGGCGCGACGCCTTCGGACGGCTCGTCGAGCAGCACGAGAAACGGGTTGCCCATCAGCGTGCGCGCGACGGTGAGCATCTGCTGCTCGCCGCCGCTCATGCTGCCTCCCGGGCGATTCGGCATCTCGCCGAGGTTGGGAAACAGCTTGAACAGGCGCTCGGCGCTCCACAGCGGCGCAGGCGACCCGTCCGGCCACTGGCGCGCGGCCTGCCGGCCGACCTCCAGGTTCTCGAGCACCGTCAGGTCGGTGAAGATGCGGCGGTCCTCGGGCACGTAGCCGAGGCCATGCGACGCGACGTCGTGCGGGTCGGCAGTCGAGATATCGCGCCCCATGAAGCTCATCGTGCCCTTGTACTTGTCGAGCAATCCCATGATCGCTTTCAGGGTCGTCGACTTGCCGGCGCCGTTGCGCCCCATCAGCGCAACGACCTCCCCGCGCCGCACCTCGACGTCGACCTGGAACAGGATCTGCGCGGCGCCGTACCACGCCGCGAGATCGATCACTTCGAGCAATGGCTGCCCGGCGGGCTGCGTCGCTGCGCTCATGTCTGGGCCCCCGCTTGCGCGACTTCCTTCTCGAAGGTCTTGCCGGAGCCGAAATAGACCTCCTGTACCTTCGGATGGTCGCGGATCTCCATCGGCTTGCCTTGCGCGATCAGCCGCCCGCGCGCCAGCACGATCATGCGGTCGGCGTAGGCGAAGACGACATCCATGCTGTGCTCGGTGAAGAGCACGCCGATATTGCGCTCGACGACGAGCTGCTTGGTCAAGGCCATCAATTCGTTGCGCTCCTTCGGCGCCATGCCGGCGGTCGGTTCGTCCATCAGCAGCAGCTTGGGGCGGTTCGCCATCGCGATCGCGAGTTCGACCCTTTTTACGTCACCGTAGGCGAGCACGCTGCACGGCCGGTCGGCCTGTTCGGACATCCCCACCTGGGCTAGCAGTTCGATCGCCTCGACGCGCTTGTGCGCCGCCGCCGGCCGCCACATCGAGTACAGCTTGCGGTCGGCCGAGATGAGCGCCATCTGCACGTTCTCGACGACCGTCAGCGACGAGAAGGTGGCGGCGATCTGGAATGTGCGGCCGACGCCGAGTTGCCAGATCTGGCGCGGCCGCAGGCCGATGAGCTCCTTGCCATCGAGACGGATCGATCCCGAATCGGCGCGCAACTGGCCGTTGACCATATTGAAGGTGGTCGACTTGCCGGCGCCGTTGGGCCCGATCAGGGCCAGCAGTTCACCGGCTTCGAGCGTGAAGTCGATGCCGTCGACCGCCCGGTTGCCGCCGAAGGATTTGCCCAGGCCGCGCACTTCGAGCAGGCTCATGGCTGCCCCCCCTTCGCTTCACGTTTGCCATAGACGATCTGGCGCAGGAAGCCGGCAATCCCCTGCGGGAAGAGCAGCACGAGGATCAGGATGATCGCGCCGAGCATCGCGCGCCAGTACTCGGTATTGCGGGCGACGGTATCGTGCAGCCAGGTGAAGACGACCGCGCCGACCGCACCGCCCGACAGCGTCTGCAGGCCGCCGAGCAGCACCATCACCAGGCCGTCGATCGACTTGCTGACATACAGGCCCTCGGGCGAGATGCTGCCTTTGGAGAACGCGAACAGCGCGCCGGCCAGCCCGGCGAAGAGCCCGGCGATCGTGAAGGCGATCCACTGGTTGCGCTTGACGTCGATGCCGATCGCGTCGGCGCGCAGCGGCGAATCGCGGCCCGCGCGCATCGCATAGCCGAAAGGCGAGAACAGCGCGCGCCGCAGCAGCAGCATCGAGCCGACGACGAGCACGAGCGTCAGATAGTAGTAGCGGCTGCCGCCCGTCAGCCACTCGGCCGGCCAGACGCCGGTGATGCCGTTGCTGCCGCCGGTGAAGCTGTCCCACTGGTAGACGATCGCCCACGCGATCTGCGCGAAGGCAAGCGTCAGCATCGCCAGATAGACGCCCGACAGGCGCACACAGAACCAGCCGAACAGCACCGCGCCGAGCGCGCCGACGACCGGCGCGAGGATCAGCGCGAGTTCCATCGGCAGCGATCGCAGCAGCAGTGCCGCGCCGTAGGCACCGAGTCCGAAATAGGCGGCGTGGCCGAACGAATGCATGCCGCCCGGGCCCATGATGAAGTGCAGGCTGGTCGCGAACAGCGCGGCGATCAGCAGGTCAATGATCAGCACCGTCGTATACGGCGAATCGGCGGTAAAGAGCGGCATCGCGACGAGCGCCAGCAGCAGGACTGCCGCGCCGGTCTTGAAGATGTTGTCGGCCGGACGCAGCGGCGCTTCGACCGTGCCGGCGTGCCGGCTCGGCGCCTGCTCGCGCCCCATCAGCCCCCATGGGCGCCAGATCAGGACGACCGCCATGACCAGAAATTCGACCACCAGGGTCAGCTTCGAGAACGAGACGCTGACGCCGAACACATCGACGAGGCCGAGCCAGATGCAGATCGCCTTCAGCTCGGCGATCAGCAGCGCGGCGACGAAGGCGCCCGGGATCGACCCCATGCCGCCGACGACGACAACGACGAATGCGCCGCCGATGATCTGCAGGTCGAGCTCCAGGTTCGCCGGTTCGCGCGGCAATTGCAGCGCACCGCCGAGCCCGGCGAGCATCGCGCCGAGCGCGAACACCGCCGTGAAGAGCCACGCCTGGTTGACGCCGAGCGCGGCGACCATCTCGCGGTCCTGCGTCGCGGCGCGCACCAGCGTACCCCAGCGGGTGCGCGTGAGCAGCAGCCAGAGCAGGCCGAGGACGATCGGGCCGACGAAGATCAAGAGCAGGTCGTAGGACGGAAACTGGCGGCCGAGGATCGTGACCGACCCGGAGAATCCCGGCGCGCGCGGCCCGAGCAGTTCCTCGGGCCCCCAGTACCAGAGCACCGCATCCTTGAAGACGAGAACGAGCGCGAATGTCGCGAGCAGCTGGAAGAGTTCGGGCGCGCGATAGATGCGGCGCAACAGCACGATCTCGATTGCCGCGCCGAGCACGCCGACGACAACCGCGGCGAGCAGCAGTGCCGGCCAGAACCCGATGCCGCCGCTGAATCGGTCGACGAGCGAATAGGCCACATAGATGCCTATCATGTAGAAGGAACCATGGGCGAAATTGACGATCCGGGTGACGCCGAAGATCAGCGACAGCCCGGCGCCCACCATGAACAGCGACGAGGCGCCGGCCAGGCCATTGAGAAGCTGAACGATGAGACCTGAGAAGCTCATGGGGGGGCCTGCGGTTGCGGGTTCGGGAGAACCGGGAATCGCTCGCAGCGGGCCGCACGGCCCGCAGGATCAGATGGCAGCTGGATCGAACAGCGCGTGCCGTGCGGCACGCGCCGATCTCGATCGCAGGAACAGGGTCAGTCGGCGGGACGCATCTTCTTCACTTCGGCGTCCGGCGGCATGTACTTCGCGCCGTCGAGATACTTGTAGTCGACCATCACGCCCTTGCCGTCGACATTCTTGGTCTTGCCGACGAAGACGCCCATCGTCGACTGGTGGTCGATCGGCCGGTACGAGATCTTGCCGAACGGCGAGTCGACCTCGAGCCCGCTGAAGGCCTGGACCAGCGCGTCGGTCTTCGTCGAACCGGCCTTCTTGATGCCGGCGGCGAGCGACTTGATCGCGCTGTAGCCGACGATCGAACCCAGGTACGGGTGGTCCTTGAACTTCGCCTGGTACGCGGCGAGGAAGGCCTTGTGCTCGGGAATGTCGATGCCGTACCACGGGTAGCCGGTGACGACCCAGCCGTTGGGCGCCTCGTTCTTCAGCGGTTCGAGATACTCGGGCTCGCCGGTCAGCAGGCTGACGACCTCGCGGTCCTTGAACAGGCCGCGCGTATTGCCCTCGCGGACGAACTTCGCCAGGTCGGCGCCGAAGAGGACGTTGAAGATCGCATCCGGCTTGGCGTCGGCGAGCGCCTGCACGACGCTGCCGGCATCGACCTTGCCCAGCGGCGGCGCCTGCTCGGCGACGAACTCGATATCGGGCTGCGCCGCCTTCATCAGCTTCTTGAAGGTGGCGACCGCCGACTGCCCGTATTCATAGTTCGGGTAGACGACCGCCCAGCGCTTCTTGTTCATCTTCACCGCTTCGGGCACCAGCATCGCGACCTGCATGTAGGTCGAAGGGCGCAGCCGGTAGGTGTACTTGTTGCCGTCTTCCCAGACGATCTTGTCGGTCAGCGGCTCGGCGGCGAGGAAGAAGGTCTTCTTCTGCTTCGCGAAGTCCGTCACCGCAAGGCCGACGTGCGAGAGGAAGGTCCCCGTCAGCACATCGACCTGCTCGCGCGAGATCAACTCCTCGGCCGCGCGCACCGCATCGCCCGGATTGGCGTTGTCGTCGCGCGTGATCAGCTCGACCTTCTTGCCGTTGATGCCGCCGGCGGCGTTGATCTCGTCGACGGCGAGTTCCATCCCCATCTTGTACGGCCCGAGGAACTGCGGCTGCGCCTTGTAGCTGTTGATCTCGCCGATCTTGATCACGTCGGCGCCGACGGCCGGCGTCATCCCGACGGCGGCAAGGGCGATCGTTGCGGCGACACCGCGCCAAACCTGTCTACGTTGGACCATCACTTGTCTCCTGCTGGAGTGGGTTGAAGAAACTTCGCAACGACGGCTCGCGTCAGCGCAGGCCGTCCTCGCCCTTGATCTCGCTTGCTTTCAATCCGCCGACGCGCGCCAGCGGCCGGCCGCTGTCGGTGACGACGACGGCGACGAGGATTTCATTCGCGCGCGGTGCGTCGCCGATGCGCGCCTCCATCGCGTCGAAATGACTGCGCACGAAGGCCGCGTCCTTGTGGCCAAGCGGCACGTCGATCGCGGTGCCCAGACCGCCGCGCTTCTTGCTCGACGGCACGAGCGCGGCACCCTTCTCGACCGCGGCGCGCAGCGGCGCGCCGAGCTTGGGGTGCAGGATCGCGGCGGCGTGTTCGATCTCGCCCGATTCGCCGACGATCGCCGCCTTGCCGTAGCTCTGGGCTTGCCCCGGCTCGATGCCGAGCGCATCGACGCAGCGCTTGCCGAGCAGGCCGCCAAGCTCCTCACCGATCGCCATCAGCTCGTCCAGGTTCTCGACGTAGCGGCCGGCGCAGGGGTTCTCGATCACCGCCATCGCGAGCGCGCGGCGTGTCGGCGGCTCGACCGCGCGGCCCATCTCGATGCGGATTTCGTCGACCTGAACGACGATCTTGCGAATCTTGGCAGACATGTTCTTTCCCAATCCTCGAGTTTCGATGCGAGGACGGCTGCTCAGCGCAGGCCATCCCAGTTCTTGATCGCGTTCGCGGCCAGGCCGCCGACGCGGGCGTGAATGCGCGAGCCGCTGCTCATCGCGAGGATGAAGACAAGTTCGTCCGCTGCCGGAGCGCCCGGCACGCGCACTTCCATCGCGTCGAAATGGCTGCGCACGTAGGCGGCGTTGATGTGCGTCAGCGGCACGTCGAGCGCCACGCCCGGGGGGCCGACCTTCTTCGTCGACGGCACGATCGCGAGCGCATTGCCGGGCTGGCCAGTCTTCTTCTCGGCCTCCCCCTTCGCGTATGCGGCGCGATCGCCCTTCCAGCCGAGCAGTTCGCGCATCGCATAGCCGCCCGGCACGTGCCACAGCGCGCCGTGCTCGAGCTCGCCGCTACTACCGACGATCGACCCCTTGCCGTAGCACTCGATGCGCTCGACCGCGATGCCCATCGCCGCCCGCAGGCGATGCGCCATGTCGACGCCGACCGGGTTCAGCGCCTCCATCATCGGCAGGATGTCGGCTTCGTAGCGTCCGGCAAACGGGTTGCGCAGGACGGCCGCGACCGCGCCGCGCAGCAGCGGCACATCGGGCGCGGGGCCGAACTCGTGGCGGATCTCCTCCACCTGGGTCATGACGCGTCGGATCTCGATCATCGATTCGGACTCCCTTCCGGCTCGCGCTCAGGCCGCAACGGCGGTATGAACGAGCGTCGAATTCGCATCGGCCGCGCGCTCAGCCTGCATCGCGCCGACATAGGTTACCTGACCCTGGCACACGAGTGTGCAGGACCAGATCAGGCCCGCGTCGCGCAGCCCCGCCGCACGGCGCGCACCCGCGGCCAGGGCGCGCCGCGTCACCTCGGCGCCGAGCGGCGGAACGTCGACGGTGACGGCGATCGCGCCGAGATCGCTATCGTCCTTGACTTCGCAGGCCGGCTTGCGAACGATGCGCGAATCGGTCACATCGACTGCATTGGCGATCACGGTGGCCGCGGCATCCGCTTCGGCCGCGGTGCGCGCAAGCACCGTCACGCTGTCGGCGATGCCGCGCGAAAAACTGCGTCCGCGCCAGCCGCTCGTTGCCACCCCCCGCACCGGCAACTCGTAAGTGACGTCGAACTGGCCGTCGCTGCGGATGCCGTGCACGATCTGCTGCGCGTCGAGCCTCGAGAGGTCGGCGAAGAGCCCGACGCGCAGCGATCGACGAGGCGCCAGATGCCAGGCGATATCGCCGCCGTCGTTGACCCACGCGCGCTCGATGCCGCCCTGCTCGTAGAACGCGATCAGCTCCTGCGCTACGGCGCCCGCGACGGCGGCCATCGGCGTGATGTAGCCCTCGCGGTACGGCTCGCAGGCAAGCCACATGCGGCGCGCGATCGGGCCCGTCAGGCGGCACGGCCCGGCGATCGGTTCGCGCAACAGCGGCAACTCGGCCACCAGTTCGTCGAGCACGCTCTCGAAGCGCCGCCACGCCGCTGCGTGCGCCGCCGCGACCGCCTGCGCTTCGCCGTCGGCGCCGATCACGATGTCGATCGGACCGTGCTGGAAATGCAGCCTCCCATCGGGAAGACGCGCTTGGCAGGCAGGCATGGCGCGCTCAGCCGAGCAGCGGCGCATGGCCGATGGGCCAAGGATTGGCCGGATTCACCGCCTCCCAGCGGCGCTTGGTCGGCGCGCCATCGTCATTGCGCGCGCCATGTCGCAGCACATCCTCCAGCGTGCGCACGCTGTCGACGTGGCCGCCGAGCGTGCGGTAGTCATCGAGCGTCATCGAGAACTCGATCGGCGCGACGATCGCCGGCGTCGGCACCGTGCCGAAGCTGTTGTCCGGCATGCGCATGACATCGACCATGACCGTGATGCCGCCGCCCGGCCACACATAGGCCGGCGCGCCGCCACAGGTCACGTTGACGAGCGCCTGCTTGATCGAGCGCGTCAGCAGCACCGGGTTCTCGGTCACGCCGGCGCGCAGGCTGCCGCCGGCCCCGCCGAGGAAGAGCACGGTGCACAGCGACGGCTCGCAGTTCTCGCCGATGCGGTCGATGACCGAGCGCAGCGAAGACGGCACCTCGTCCTCTCGTGGCACGAGCTGGTCGTCGAGCACGAACCAAGAGGCATGCTCGCCGGTCGTCGAGGTCATCAAGAGGCGCAGGCCCGGCCAGGCCGTCTTCGCATCCCACGACTCGACGATCGCGAGCGGATCGGCGATATCGGTCCCGCCCCAGCCGGTGCCGGGATTGGCGACCTGAAAATACCTTCCGGGGGTCGACTTGCGCCCGCGCATCTTGATGCCGGAGTGGCGCATGCCGAGGCAGCGCCCGGCCTGGTGCTCGGTCAGCACGCCGGTGATGTGGTCGTCGACGACGACGACCTCGTCGGCGTGGCCGAAGAACTGCTTGGCAAAGATGCCTATCGTCGCCGATCCGCAGCCGACGCGCATGCGCTGCTCCTCGACGCCGTTGACGATCGGCGCGCGCCCGGCCTGGACGACGACCTGCGAGCCTCCGTCTATCGTCAGTTCGACGGCGCGCTTGTTGCCGAGCGCCTCCATCGTCTCGAGCGTGATGCGGCCTTCCTTCTTGCTGCCGCCCGTCAGGTGGTGGACGCCGCCGAGCGACAGCATCTGCGAGCCGTACTCGACCGTCGTCACGTGACCGACGACCTCTCCCTTGCAGCGGACGTTGGCCTGCTCCGGGCCGAGGTAGCGGTCGGTATCGATCTTCAGCTTCAGGCTGCAGTAGCTGAAGATACCCTCGGTAACGACGGTGACCATGTCGACGCCGGCCGCCTTCGAGCCGACGATGAACGGCGCCGGCTTGTAGTCGGGATAGGTCGTCGACGATCCGACGGCGGTCACGAAAACCTCGTCGGCGAGCAGCAGGTCGCCGTCCCAGTCGGCCGCCGCCGGCACTGCGTCGGGCGCACCATGCGGCGCGAACGCGACGAGCGGCGGCGCATCCTTGGCCAGCGTGCGGCGCAGCAGCAGCACCGGGTCGACCCGCACCAGCGTGCCGCCCTCGTTCGCATAGCGGTCGCAGGCGCCGGTCTTGCCGGGGCTGATCTGGCACAGGATCGGACAGGCGTTGCACTCGACCTTGTCGGCCGCCATGCGCTCGTTGCGCAGCGGCGCACGATCGAGCACCTGCACCACCGGCGGCACGTCGATGCCCGGCAGGCCGTCCGTCTTCGTGTGTTCCGTCATTGCAAAGACCCCTTTCGACTGCGGCGCTGAATCAGCTTGCCCCGGCGCGATCGTTGATGTAGCATCCACTGAACGTTGATGTTGTGAACACTCCATGAACTGGGAGTGGACTCTAACGCCTTCTTCGGCGTCTGGCAAACTGTTTTTTTCTTCACCCCTCATGATCACCAACGAGGTGCCCGCATGACCCACGTCGTGACCGACAGCTGCATTCTTTGCAAGTACACCGACTGCGTCGACGTCTGCCCGGTCGATTGCTTCCACGAGGGGCCGGACTTCCTCGTCATCGACCCGGACGAGTGCATCGACTGCGCCGTGTGCATCCCGGAGTGCCCGGTCGAGGCGATCTACGCCGAGGAAGACGTGCCGACCGGGCAAGAGGTCTTTCTCGAGATCAACAAGCGCTACGCGCCGCAATGGCCGGTGCTCTCGTCGAGCAAGGGTCCGCTGCCCGAGGTCGATCGCTGGAAGGACGAGAAGAACAAGCTCGCCAACTACAAGCTGCCCGACGACAAGAGCTGATCGAGAACATCGAAGGCGCCCGATCCACTCCGATACCGGGAACGCTTGCCGATGACCCCTCGTAGCGCCAGAAGGCCAGCACAGAACCGGTCGCGCACCGCGCGCAAGCCCGGCGTGCGCGCGCTCGCGGCACAGGCGACGCGCGACAGCCTGCTGCGCGCGGCGACGAAGATCTTCGCCAAGTACGGCCTGAGCGGCGCGAGCGTCGAGAAAATCTCGAAAGCCGCGAAGTCCTACGACCGGATGATCTACTACTACTTCGGCAGCAAGGAGGGCCTGTTCGTCGCGGTACTGGAAGAGGCCTATCGCCGATTCGACGAGGCCGAGGCGGCGATCGCGCTCGACAGCGAGCGGCCCGTCGAGTCGCTGCAGGAGATCGTCGGCTTCGTGATGGCGTACTACCGCGAGCACCCCGAGTTCGTCACGCTGCTCAACAGCGAGAACCTGCACCGCGGACGCCACATCAGCAAGTCGCGCCGCGCGGGCGAGTATTCGTCGCCGGCGATCGGCGTCGTCGAGCAGGTCCTGCGCAGCGGTGTCGACAAGGGGCTCTTTCGCGCCGATGTGACGGCGCGCGACGTTTATCTGCTGATCGCGGCGACCGGCTACTTCTACCAGTCCAACCGCTACACGCTGTCGGCCTTCCTCGGCGAAGACCTCGCCGATCCGCAGGCAGTCGCCGGTTGGGAAGCGTTCGTCAAGCAAGCGGTCTTGCGCACGGTTTCGCTCGGTACCCCGTCATCACCCACTTCGTGAGCGATCCGGCACCGGATTCGCTCATTTCTCGGTTTCGCATTCAAGGAGCGCACCCATGGCACAAGCCGCTGCAACACCGGCGTCCGGCAAGGTCGTGATTCGAAATGTCGGCCTCATGCTGTCGGGCGATATCGACCAGCCGATCCTGCAGGCCGATACGATCGTCATCGACGATGGACTGATCACCGCCGTCGGCAAGGAGGCCGACTGCGACATCTCGCAGCCCAACGTCGTGATCGACGCCCGCGCAACCTGCGTCTGTCCGGGCCTGATCGACAGCCACGTCCACCCGGTGTTCGGCGACTGGACGCCGCGCCAGAACCAGCTCGGCTGGATCGACTCGACGATGAACGGCGGCGTGACGACGATGATCTCGGCCGGCGAGGTCCACCTGCCGGGCCGGCCAAAGGATATCGTCGGCCTGAAGGCGCTCGCGATCACCGCACAGCGCGCGTTCGACGCCTTTCGCCCGGGCGGCGTGAAGGTGCTGGCCGGCGCGCCGGTGCTCGAGAAGGGCATGGTCGAGCAGGACTTCGAGGACCTCGCGAAGTCCGGCGTCAAGCTGCTCGGCGAAGTCGGCCTCGGCTCGGTGAAGGCCGGCGAGGAGGCGCATCGCATGGTCGCCTGGGCGCGCAAGCACGGCATCCAGAGCACGATCCACACCGGCGGGCCATCGATCCCCGGCTCGGGGCTGATCGACAAGGACGTCGTGCTCGAGGCCGACGCCGACATCATCGGCCACATCAACGGCGGACACACCGCGCTGCCGCTGGCGCACGTCTGCGAGCTGTGCGAGAAGTCGACGCGCGGCATCGAGATCGTCCACAACGGGAACGAGCGGATCGCGATCGAAGCGGCGCGCGCCGCGATCGCACTCAAGTGCCCGCACCGCATCATCCTCGGCACCGACGGTCCGGCGGGGTCGGGCGTGCAGCCGCTCGGCATCCTGCGCATGATCGCGCTGCTGTCGAGCCTCGGCGGCGTCCCGGCCGAGCAGGCGTTCTGCTTCGCGACCGGCAATACGGCGCGCATGCGAAACCTGAACTGCGGGCTGATGGAACCCGGCCGCGCGGCGGACTTCGTTTTCATGGACCGCGCCCAGCACACTGCCGGGCGCACGCTGCTAGAGAGCGTTCAGCTGGGCGATATTCCCGGCGTCGGCATGGTGATGATCGACGGCATCGTGCGCTGCGGCCGCAGCCGCAATACGCCGCCGGCGACCGAGATTCCGGTCGTGCTCTGACCGGCGCGAGCGCCTGGCAATGCGGCGCCGGGCGGCGCTGCGCGGTCAGAACGAGAACGGATAGTTGACGATCACGCGCCCCTGCGTCTGCGTCTGCGGCGAGCCGTCCTGGCGCAGCCACGAATAGCGAAACGTCGCGACCAGGCCAGCGAGCGGATGGCCCTTCGCGAAGCGGTAGTCGGCGCGGATGTCGGTCTCGTTGCGATCGGGAATCGGGGCGCCTGTCGCGGCGTCGATGCGATCGCTGCCGGCCGCGTAGACCACGGACGCGCTCAGTCCTGGTACACCGAGCTCGGCGAAATCGACGCTCCCGCCCAGCCCCCAGGCGCGCTCGCCGGCGGTGTTGAACGCGACCTGCTGCTGGTTCAAGTACGACGGGGTGTCGCCGTACGGGTTTTGGGTGTTGAATCCGGTGCCGGTGCGCGTGAACAACAGGTACGCCGTGTACGGGCCGTGCCTGAGACGCGCCTGCAGGCCGGCGCCCCAGGTCGAGAAGTCGCCGATCTGCGCACTGCCGACCGCGCTTTGCGGGAAGTACTGCGCACCGAGCGTGAGCGCGGTCCGCTCGTCGATCTGCACCGGCACCGTGGCGTCGACATAGAAGGTGCTGAAGGTGTCGACGCCGTACTGATAGTCGAGGCGGATGCGACCATTCTTCATGAAGTCCCAGTCCACACCGACGAAATAGAGCCCCTCGTCGGCGCCGGTGCCGCCGGCGTCCT
>JACSRM010000465.1 GCA_014879745.1 Burkholderiaceae bacterium
AACGGCACTACAGCGGCGAGTTCCGCGTGCGCATCCCGCCCGAGGTTCATCGCGCCTTGGCCCTGCAGGCCGCGGAGCAGGGTGTGAGCCTGAACCGCCTGGCAAGTGCCAAGCTGGCGAGCGTTTGACTGCATCCGAATCAGCGGTCCTCGAATGAGAGGCCACTGGTCGCCCATTTCGGCGCGTTGCTGTCATTCGACTCGGGGGCCGCAACGACACGACAAGGCAGTTCGCTAACCAATGGCTGAAGTCGATCAAGGGTCTGCCCGCAACCGGCCATCTGTGGTCGTTAGAAGCCGCGGGCCGAGTGTCCGAGTGTCGGCAAATGCTGGTCTGCGACATTCGCGAGCTATGCTGTCAGACTGGGGCCTTTCCATCGAGAGCGGGAGGCGTCCTGTGGCAAACAAGAGTCGGACCTACCCCGTTGGAGCGTCCACCGTGACGGCCGTGCTGGGCGACATTCTTGATGTACCCGTCGAAGTGGTCGTAAGCTCGGACGATAACCAGCTCAGCATGAGCGGCGGCGTATCGAAGGCCCTCCTTGCCGCGGGCGGCGAGTGGACCCGACGCGACGCAGCCAAGCAGGCTCCGGCTGCCGTCGGCAGCATCGTCGTTGGCACAGCCGGCGAAATGGACCGACGCTATGTGTTCCACGCCATCACGCGGGAGGACGGCGTGCCGCCCAGCGACGATCGCGAGCGCCACCGCGAGATCGTCGCGAGCGCAACGCGGCAGGCGCTGAGCCTGCTGCGCGAGATGAAATTGACTTCGATAGAGTTCCCTGCCCTCGGAACGGGTTTCGCCGGCTTCAAGGTTGAGGACGTCGCGTGCGAGATGGCGCGCGCGATGATCGAGGACCTGACCCTGTCGAAAGGCGCACTGTCCGTCTACATCGTGCTGCGCGAGCAGGACGTTGGCGAAAATGTCGACTACCAGGCCTTCTTCAACCGCTTCGACGATCAGTCAGGCCTTCGGCACGAGGTACTGCGTAGCCATGCCGTCTTCATGATCCACGGCATCCGGACCGAAGCCGCGTGGTACGAATCGGTGAGCACCATCCTGAAGGCCAAAGATCCGCGGCTGTACCCCGTGTACGGTGGCTATGGCTTCTTCGACACCTTCAGCTTTCTGCTGCCGTTGGGCACGCTCAGACAGCGGGCGGTGCAAAAGGTGAAGGAAAAGCTCGAGCCGCTGCGCCGGAACCCCGAGATTCGCCAGATCTCCGTGGTGGCACACAGCTTCGGCACCCACATCCTCGGTGAGTTGATGCGCCAGGACAGCACTCTGAAGTTGCATCGCGTGCTGTTGTGCGGCTCGATCCTTCCCGAGAACTTCAAGTGGGAGACCCTGGCGGCGCAGATCGACCCGCTGCCCGGCGGCGAGCACGCGACCCATCGCGTCATCAACGATTGTGGCTGGCTCGACATCTGGCCGGTGCTCGCCCACTCCGCGACCTGGGGCTATGGCCAGGGGGGTCGATTCGGGTTTCGGACCCCCGCCGTCATTGACCGCTTCCACAAACTCGGCCACAGCGGCTTTTTCGGCGACGACTTTGTCGAAAGGTACTGGCTGCCGCTGCTGTCGCGAGGCATCGTTGTCGATGGGCCGAGGGACCGCGAAAACAGTCCGTGGTGGATCCAGGCCATCGGAGTCGCGAAGCTGCGCTATGTGCTGCCGCTGGTGCTGCTGCTGGGATTTGTCTGGCTCTGGCGCTGACGAGGAAGAACTGAGATGCCATCACCCATACTTCGTCGCCAGTTGAGGCAGCCGGTATCTTCCGGCGGCCCAGTCACCGCCACCGCCGCGGCAAGAAGCAAGTCCTGGGTCCGACAACTGGCTGCCTTGATCGCTGCCGTCAGTCGGCGGAGCAAGGTTGACGGCCGCTACGCACACGCGAACCGCGACTCCGTGGCTCGAGCCATCTCCGGGCGCGATCCATTCACCGGCTCGATCCATGCGGGCTCGGGCGCACACATGGTCGTCAACCTCTCGTCCGCGCACGTCCCGGCTTTCTGCGCGGAGAGTTCGGGGGGACCCAACCCTCCATACAAGAACTGCTATGACCTTGCTTTGAGCGGCGATGGGCGTGTCTCTCGCGATCGCAGGCTCGTCGATGAGTCGTTGCCGGTCGCTGACTACCAGAGCACTTATTTCGGCGCCGTGGAGGTCAATGGCGCGGGAATACGCTTCTACGGGGACATGTGCCTGGTGCTGCGGGACATAGACCCGGGCACCATGGTGCTCGACAGAAACTCGTTCGAGCTTCTCCGCAGTCCGGTGAGTGACGACATCCGCTCGGCCCCCCCCGCGGCCCAGCCCGGAGAGCGGCGCAGGACCGTTAGTAGTTGGTCAGGGCGCTGGGTGCCAGACCTCCCAATCATGACCGGGATCAAAGTGATGCGATCGGTTGTATCGCGCGATCGACGCTGGACGATGGGACAGATTTCGCGCAGTGTTCGCGACGACGAGGACTACATCGAGGTGCTGAAACAAGGTTCCTTTGGTGCATCCGACCTAAAGGAGGCCCGCGTGGCGGCAGGCGACGCTGCATACGATGCGCTTGTCACCAGCCGCCTGGCCCAAGGTCCGATGCCTCGGATCGAGTCGCTGATCTGGCGCAACCGCCGTAGCCGAGCGGAGCGGGCGCTGCGTGCATTGGGCATACCGGTGAGGGTGGTAACGACGAGTGGCCGCGCGCGCGACTGACTGAACGACCGGGGGCGGAGGGATGACAACGAAGAAGGGCAATGATCCGCATGTTGCTTGGCGACTGGAGGCGTTTGACTTGCGCGCTGGCCTGGCTTTCGCCACCTACCGCGAGGAACAGACATCCACTCAGACCGCCAGCGACTGGCCCTGCCTGTACTTCTCGCCGCCCGGCTTCTCGGCGGAGCCCGTGGACAACATCGCCGCGGCTTTCGCCGCGACGCGGGGCACCTTCGACTCCAACCTGATCATCGACGGACGGGAAGCCTCGTTCGAGACACCCGCCGAAGTGGGCGAGTTTGTGCGTCGCGCCTACGTGTCCAGCGCGGGGGGCGACGGCGCAGACGGCCCAGGCGGCGGCGCCGAACCGCCCCTGCCGCCCAATCCCGAGGGGCCGAACGGTCCACCACCTGACTTC
The DNA here is from genome assembly GCA_014879745.1 of Burkholderiaceae bacterium. Lineage (GTDB taxonomy): Bacteria > Pseudomonadota > Gammaproteobacteria > Burkholderiales > Burkholderiaceae_C > CAIKUF01. The sequence goes on from JACSRM010000465.1 coordinate 3,125, forward strand.
ACTCAGTTCGACTCGACGGATCAGCGGTCCGCCGCGCGGGCATTGCTCGGCAGCGTCGATCGCTTCAATGAGTCAGTCCAGAAAAGCCCAAGTGGTCAGTCTTTCAGGGCGGTTTGGAGTGTTGACCCGAAGGTTTCCACGGTCGGCGCGCTGGCGTCTGGAGCCGTGCTCCTGATGCTCGAGATGCTGGATCGCTTGCCGCGAACCGGAGACCTCGGGGCCCAGCGCCGGTGGATCGCCAATGCCCGCACTCTCGGCGACGCCATCACCGCGCTTGGACTGTGGAACGAGCTGCTCGATCGCTACGACGGGTGGCTACATTTGGATCGACACCGACTGCCCAACAATTGGCTGCCGAACTATGGTGGGCCGCGGGTACCCGCCTCTGTTCTTTTCTTTCCTCCGCATGCCATGCCCGATGGCCGTTGGCCGTTCTGGGACTGGCCAGACCCGCGGCTATTCGAGCTGCTGACAGTCCAGCGTGTGGCGGCTGATCCATTTGAATGCATAGCTCAGTGGCCGGTTCCGCGCTTTGCCAATGAGTTGATTCCTGAAGACGCGCGCAATGAGGCTTCCGTTGCTCACCTGCTCGCAGCTTTCTTGAGTTGCCCTTCCAGCATTTGGAACTCAACGTCGTCACCAAAGGGAGTGTTGGATGTGGTTATCTTCACGTCCGCATGCCTCGTCACCTGGCGCCTGCCGCGGCTTCCGAACATGAGCTCGCCGCTGACGTTTGCTGCGATCGATGAGCGCGGGCATTCTGGGATGCAATGGCTGATCGAGCAACTGCCCTTGAGAGGCTTTTCCCGAGGTTATGAGGCACTGCTCGCCGGGGCGCGCACCATCCGCTATCGCAGCAAGTAGCCGCTTGAACGTCATCGTCATGCAATGAGGGGAGCCGACGCCCGATCAACGGGCGAAGGTCGATCAGTCCTGAAACGGTCGCATGACGCCCTCGAGGAGTCGAGGAGTGACCGCAACCGCTAGCAAAGCGGCTGTGTGTCGGTGCGACATGAGTGTCCCTTCAGGGTCGTGAGCAGTCATCCGAACGGCGCGATCGGGCTACACGCCCAGATACGCCTGCCGCACCGCCGGGTCGTCGATCAGCTCCTTCGCCGCGCCGCTGTGGACGATGCGGCCGGTCTCGACGACGTAGCCGCGGTCGACGCACGACAGC
>JACSRM010000237.1 GCA_014879745.1 Burkholderiaceae bacterium
CCAAGTTTTCTTGCGCCCCCGCGGGGGGCCGGGACGGGCAAGGCCCGGCCCTTGGGGGTGCTCTCAAGCAAATGTGGCTTTGCCACTTTGCTTGACCCCCCACGGGGGGCGGGCCGGACTTGGCCCGGCCCTGGGGGCGCTCAGCAGGGCGCGTCGTTTAGGAGGCGCCGCAGCCCGGGCTCGTTCAGGACGCGGATGTCGCGCTGCTTGACTTCGAGCAGGCCGTCCTCCTGGAAGCGCGAGAACGCGCGGCTCACCGTTTCGAGCTTCAAGCCGAGGTAGCTGCCGATCTCCTCGCGCGTCATGCGCAGCACGAGCGAGGTGCCGGAAAATCCGCGCGCCTGCAGCCGCTGCGTGAGGTTGAGCACGAAGGCGGCGAGCCGCGCCTCGGCGCGCATGCCGCCGAGCAGCAGCATCACGCCGTGGTCGCGAACGATCTCGCGGCTCATCACGCGGTGAAACTGGCGCTGCAGGTCGGTCACCTTGTGCGACAGTTCCTCCAGCCGGGCGTAGGGGATCATGCAGACCTGCGAGTCCTCGAGCGCGACCGCATCGCACGAATGGCGGTCCTCGCTGATGCCGTCCAGTCCGAGCAGCTCGCCGGCCATCTGGAAACCGGTGACCTGATCGCGGCCATCCTCGGACGAGATGCGGGTCTTGAAGAAGCCGGTGCGCACCGCATACAGGGATTCGAAGCGGTCGCCGGCGCGAAACAGGACCTCGCCGCGTTTGAGCGTGCGGCGCGCGCCGACGAGCTCGTCGACGCGTTCGATGTCGGCCGCCGACAGGCCCACCGGCAGACACAGCTCGCGCAGACTGCAGCTCGAGCAGGCGACTTTCATGGCTTCGAGTTTCATCGACGACCTTTGAACCCGTGGCTATGCGCACCGCAGCCGCGCGGACCGGGCGGCGATGCATCGAGAAGGTGCAAGTATCGCTCAGCATGACCCAACTCAATTCGGGCGCTGCTATGGCCTTTGCCGAAGACGCCCATTTGATGCAAAGCAAGCCGCCTGTAATGCGGCCTCGGCACAGTCGCCTGATGCCTACGACACGATCTCCAGCAGGCGCGAAAGCCGGTGCCAACTGGGCACCGAGCGATGCGCTGCTGCGCCGCTTCGACCTGAGCGGTCCACGCTATACCTCCTATCCGACCGCCGACCGCTTCGTCGAGGCGTTCGGACCGAAGCAGTATCGGCAGGCGCTGACGCAGCGCGCGTCGGCCGGTGCCGTCGGCGGGCGCGCGCCGCTGTCGGTCTACGTGCACATACCGTTTTGCGAGTCGGTCTGCTACTACTGCGCGTGCAACAAGGTCATCACCCGCCACCACGAGCGCGCCGGCGAGTACCTCGATGCCCTCGAGCACGAGCTGGCGCTGCAGGTCGAGGCGCTCGGCCGCGGCCAGCCGCTGCTGCAGCTTCACTTCGGCGGCGGAACGCCGACCTTCCTGTCGGACGCCGAACTCGACCGCGTGATGCGCGCGCTGCGCGGCGCATTCGCCTTTCTGGACGGCGCCGAAATCTCGATCGAGGTCGACCCGCGTACCGTGTCCCGTGACCGGCTCGCGCACCTGGCGGTGCTCGGCTTCAACCGACTGAGCTTCGGCGTGCAGGATTTCAACCCGCTCGTCCAGAAGGCGGTGCATCGCGTGCAGCCCTACGAGCAGGTCGCGCAACTGATGCAGGCGTCGCGCGAGCTCGGCTTCGAATCGATCAACGCCGACCTGATCCACGGCCTGCCGCTGCAGACGCCCGACACCCTGGCGCGCACCGTCGAGCAGATGGGCGCGCTGCGGCCGGACCGTATCGCGCTCTACGCCTACGCCCATCTGCCGCAGCGTTTCAAGCCGCAGCGGCGCATCGACGCGAATCAACTGCCCAAGCCGGGCGACCGCATCGCGATGCTGTCGCGCGCGATCACCGGCTTTCTGTCGCAGGGCTATGTCTATATCGGCATGGATCATTTCGCGCTGCCCGACGATGCGCTGGCGGTCGCCAAGCGCCAGGGCCGGCTGCACCGCAACTTCCAGGGCTACAGCACGCATCCGGATTGCGACCTGATCGCGCTCGGCGTCTCGGCGATCAGCAAGGTCGGCGCGACCTACAGCCAGAATGCGAAGACGCTGCCCGAGTACTACGACCTGCTCGAGGCAGGCGAGTTGCCGGTCGTGCGCGGCGTCGCCCTCAGCCGCGAAGACCTGGTGCGGCGTGCGATCATCATGGGCCTGATGTGCCAGGGCCGGATCGACTACGAAGCGATCGAGCTGTCGCATCTGGTCGACTTCCGCGCCCAGTTCGAACCCGAACTCGAGCGCCTGGCCGAACTCGCGCGCGACGGCCTCGTCGAGATTGAGGACGACGGCGTGCAGCTGACGCCGATCGGCTGGTACTTCGTGCGTGCGGTGGCGATGGTGTTCGATCAGCCGCTGCAGTCGGATCGCGCCCGCGAGCGATACTCGCGCGTCATCTGAACTTGGCGCAAGGGCGGGGCGCAAGCCCCGGGCAATGAGTACATCGCTGATCGCGGCGGGGCTGCTGATGGGCATCGCGAGCACGCCGCATTGCGCGCTGATGTGCGGCGCGCCGTGCGCGGCGATCGCGCGGCGCTGCGGCGGGCCGCAAAGCACGCGTGCGCTCGCCGGCTGGCATGCGGGCCGCGCGTTCGCCTATATCGCGGCCGGCGCGGTGGCGGCCAGCGCGGTCGCGATGATCGCGTCCTGGTCGGCCGGCACGGCCTTCATGCGGCCGCTGTGGACGATGCTGCAGGCGGCGGTCCTCGTGCTCGGGCTGGCCTTGATGCTGTCGGGCCGCACGCCGCGCTGGGTCGATGCGGCGGCCCTCGGCATCAAGCGCGCGCTGCCGGCCGATGCACCGCTCGCCGTGCGGCGCAGCAAGGGGACGCGGCGCGCGGCGCTGATGGGGCTGGCCTGGATCGCGATGCCGTGCGGTGTGCTCTATGGCGCGCTTGCCGTCGCGGCGCTCGCGGCGTCGCCGTTGGAGGGCGCGAGCGTGATGGCCGCCTTCGCGCTCGGCTCGGCTCCAGGGCTGGCCGGCATTCCATTCATCGCGACGCGGCTGATGCGCATGCCGCAGACCGCTGCGCTGCGACTCGCCGGCGCGATGCTCGCGGCCGGCAGCGCGTGGGCGCTATGGCACGGCCTGGAAGGTGCAACCGGTGCCTGGTGCCTGCCGGCCTGAACCCGCGACATCGGAGCCGGCCGGAGACGAAAGCGCCGGGCTGTCGCGCCCCGATGCCGGCCGCCGTCAGCCGGTTGACAGGACCGTCAACTAGAATGAAAAAACGCGTTGCGAACGCCCGAACATGGCGTGCAACAGTCATCGACAACCCGGAGCGAAGATCACATGTACCAGCACATCAAGGTGCCCACCGGCGGGCAGAAAATCACCGTCAACGCCGACTTTTCGCTCAATGTCCCGGATCAGCCGATCATTCCGTATATCGAGGGTGACGGCACCGGCTTCGACATCACGCCGGTCATGATCAAGGTCGTCGATGCGGCCGTTGCGAAGGCGTATGGCGGCAAGAAGAAGATCCACTGGATGGAGATCTACGCCGGCGAGAAGTCGACCAAGGTCTACGGCCCGGATGTCTGGCTGCCCGAGGAGACGCTGGACGCGCTGCGCGAGTACGTCGTTTCGATCAAGGGGCCGCTGACGACGCCGGTCGGCGGCGGCATCCGCTCGCTCAACGTCGCGCTGCGCCAGGAACTCGACCTCTACGTCTGCCTGCGCCCGATCCAGTACTTCAAGGGCGTGCCGAGCCCGGTGAAGGCGCCCGAGAAGACGAACATGGTCATCTTCCGCGAGAACTCGGAAGACATCTACGCCGGCATCGAATACGAAGCCGAGACCGACAAGGCGAAGAAGCTGATCAAGTTCCTGATCGACGAGATGGGCGTCAAGAAGATCCGCTTCCCGGCCACCTCGGGCATCGGCATCAAGCCGGTCTCGCGCGAAGGCACCGAGCGCCTCGTGCGCAAGGCGATCCAGTACGCGATCGACAACGACAAGCCGAGTGTGACGATCGTCCACAAGGGCAACATCATGAAGTACACCGAGGGCGGTTTCCGCGATTGGGCGTACGCTCTGGCGCAGAAGGAATTCGGCGCCCAGCTGCTCGACGGCGGCCCGTGGTGCAAGTTCAAGAACCCGAAGAGCGGCAAGGACATCATCGTCAAGGATTCGATCGCCGACGCCTTCCTGCAGCAGATCCTGCTGCGCCCCGACGAATACTCGGTGATCGCGACGCTCAACCTGAACGGCGACTA
>JACSRM010000390.1 GCA_014879745.1 Burkholderiaceae bacterium
TTCTTCACCAGCACGCCGCACCACAAGGTGCACTACGTGATGCTGGCCGGCGGTACGGCGAGCCTGCCGGGGCTGAAGGACCGGGTGACCGAGCTGACCGGTTTCGCTTCGATGGTCGTCAATCCGTTCGAGGATATGAAACTCGGCTCGGCGGTGCGCGAGAGCAAGCTGCGCCGCGAAGCGCCCTCCTACCTGACCGCCTGCGGCCTGGCGATGCGGAGGTTCGCGAAGTGATTCTGATCAACCTGCTCCCGCACCGGGAGGAACGCCGCAAGCGGCGCAAGGCCGCATTCTTCGCCGGCCTCGGCGTCGCCGCGGTGGCCGGGCTCCTGATCGTCGGCGCGTGGTATCTGCTCGTGCAGCAGATGATTTCCGCGCAGCAGGATCGCAACCAGTTCCTGAAGACCGAGATCGCCAAGCTCGAAGTCCAGATCAAGGATATCGCGACGCTCAAGTCCGAGATCGAGGCGCTCAAGGCGCGCCAGAAGGCGGTCGAGAACCTGCAGACCGATCGCAATATCCCGGTCCACGTGCTCAACGACCTCGTCCGTCAGACGCCGGAGGGCGTCTATTTCACCTCGGTGAAGCAGAACAACCAGACGCTGGTGCTCGCCGGCATCGCGCAGACCAACGAGCGCGTCTCGGAGCTGCTGCGCAACCTGGCCTACAACGCCGAGTGGCTGACCAAGCCCGAGCTGGTCGAGATTCGCGCCGCCAACGTCCAGACCGCGACGCGCGAGCAAAAGCGCCTGTTCGACTTCTCGGTGCGCGTGGCCATCAAGCGGCCGCCGGATGCGAAGACCGACGAGGCGCAAGCCACCACCAAGTCCGGCGCCGCGAAGTCGGCCAAGAAGTCCTGAAGGTGCGAGCGATGGCGACCCAATCGAAATCCGGCAATATCGACGTGGGGGCGGCGTTCGAGCGCGCGGCGTCGCAGTTCCGCGGCCTCAATCCGAACGAACCGGGCCAGTGGCCCTGGCTGCCGAAGGCGACGACCTGGGTCGTGCTCGCGATCGCGGTCGTCATCGTCGGCTGGTTCCTGCTGCTGTCGGATGCGCACGACGAACTCGACGCCGAGCGCGCCAAGGAGCCGACCCTCAAGCAGGACTACCGCAACAAGCTCGCCCAGGCGGTGAACCTGGAAGAGCTGCGCAAGCAAAAGCTCCAGGTCGAGGAGTACGTGACGCAGCTCGAGAAGCAGCTTCCCGGCAAGGCCGAGATGGATGCGCTGCTGTCGGATATCAACCAGGCCGGTCTCGGCCGCGGCCTGCAGTTCGAGCTGTTCCGCCCCGGCCAGGTCGTCGTCAAGGACTACTACGCCGAGCTGCCGATCGCGATCAAGGTCAGCGGCCGCTATCACGATATCGGCTCGTTCGCGGCCGACGTCGCCAACCTGTCGCGCATCGTGACCTTGCACAACATGAATATCACGGCCGGCAAGGACTCGGGCGGCGCGCTGACGATGGAAGCGACGGCGCGCACCTACCGCTACCTCGACGCCAGCGAGATCGAGGCGCAGAGCAAGGCGCAGAGCAAGGCGAATGCCAAGCCGGGAGCGAAGAAATGAGGCGCCCCGCGGTGACGACTTCGCGCTGGGCGGTGGCCGGGCTTGCCCTTGCGATGCTGGCCGCCTGCAGCGGCGAGCAGGAGGAACTGCAGCAGTGGATGGAGCAGCAAAAGCGCGAGGTCAAGCCCAGCGTGCAGCCGCTGACGCCGCCCAAGAAATTCGACCCGCAGCCCTACGCCAGCGCCGACGGCGTCGAGCCCTTCAGCCCGCAAAAGCTCACCGTCGCGCTGAAGCAGGAATCGCGGCAGCCGAACTCGGTGATCGCCGCCGAATACAACCGCCGCAAGGAGCCGCTCGAGGCCTTCCCGCTGGACAGCATGCGGATGGTCGGCAGCGTCGTGAAGGACGGCCGCACCTACGCGCTGCTGCGCGTGGATAACCTGCTTTATCAGGTCAAACCGGGCGATTACCTCGGTCAGAACTACGGCAAGATCACCAGGATCACGGAAACCGGCGTCGCGTTGCGCGAGATCGTCCAGGACGCGGCCGGAGAGTGGATCGAGCGACCAGCGTCACTCCAGCTTCAGGAGGGGACGCGATGAATGCACCGCAGGAGAAACGAATGATGAGCAACTGGCCCGCGCGGGCGTTGGCATTTGCCTTGCTCGCCGCCGCGACGATCTCGGCCTGGGCCGAAAACGCCATCCAGTCGATCACGAGCACGGTGCAGGCCGGCGCCGAAGTGGTTCGCGTCGAGTTCGCGCAGCCGCTCACCGCCGAGCCCAGCGGCTTCGCGATCCAGACCCCGCCGCGCATCGCGCTCGACCTGCCGGGCGTCGGCAATGCGATGGGCAAGCCCAAGGTCGAGATCAACCAGGGCAACCTGCGCTCGGCCAATGTCGCCGTCTCGGGCGACCGCGCGCGCCTCGTCTTGAACCTGAAGGCGCCGGCCAATTACACGACCCAGATCCAGGGCAATGCGCTGCTCGTCGTCCTCGAGAATGTGCCGACGGCGCAGAACCGGACCACCACCGAGGCCGCGCCGGTGCAGTTCGCGCCGAGCCAGAATGCCTCCGCGCTCGCGCTGCGCGATGTCGATTTTCGCCGCGGCACCGACGGCGCCGGCCGCGTCATCGTCGAGCTGCCGAACAACCAGGTCGGCGTCGATATCCAGCAAAAGGGCAAGACGCTGGTCGTCGACTTCCTCAAGTCGACGCTGCCCGACAACCTGCGCCGCCGCCTGGACGTGACCGACTTCGGCACGCCGGTGACGGCCGTCACCGCGACGCAGGACGGCGACCGCGTGCGCCTCGTCGTCGAGCCGCACGGCGCGTGGGAGCACAGCGCCTACCAGACCGACAACCAGTTCGTGCTCGAGGTGCGGCCGGTCAAGGAAGATCCGAACAAGCTCGTGCAGGGCCCCGGCTTCACGGGCGAGAAGCTGTCGCTGAATTTCCAGAATATCGAAGTGCGCGCCCTGCTGCAGGTGATCGCCGACTTCACGAACTTCAACGTCGTGACGAGCGACAGCGTGACCGGCACCGTCACGCTGCGCTTGAAGGACGTGCCGTGGGACCAGGCGCTCGACATCATCCTCGAAGCCAAGGGCCTCGGCATGCGCAAGTCGGGCAACGTGATCCTGATCGCGCCGAAGGAAGAGCTGGCCGCGCGCCGCCGCGCCGGCCTCGCCGCCGAACAGGAGGTGCTGGCGCTCGAAGTCGTGAAGACGCAGGCCTTCCAGCTCAACTACGCGAAGGCCGAGGACGTGATGAAGCAGATCGTCGCCAACCAGGGGCTGGCGAACCAGCAGTCCGGCGGCGGCGGCAACAGCAACCGGCTGCTGTCGCCGCGCGGCGCCGTCAATTTCGACGTCCGCACCAACCAGGTATTCGTGACCGACATCCCGTCCAAGATCGAGGAAGTCGCGAAGGTCATCGCGCGCATCGACATTCCGGTGCGCCAGGTGCAGATCGAGGCGCGCATCGTGATCGCCGACGATACCTTCGGCCGCTCGCTCGGCGTCAAGCTCGGCTTCGCCGACCTGAGCCTGCAAAACGGCTACGCGCCGGGCGTCAGCATCGGCGGCAACAACCGGGCGACGGTCGGCGGCAACCTGGCCGCGGTCGGCGGCCAGACCGGGCAGATCCCCGGCCCGCTGTGGAACGATACCCAGTTCGTCAACCTGCCCGCGGTCGCGCAGGGCGGCTTCAACCCGGCGACCTTCGCGCTGTCGCTGTTCTCGACCGGCGCGAGCCGTTTCCTGAACCTCGAAATCTCGGCGATGGAAGCCGACGGCAAGGGCAAGGTCGTCTCGAGCCCGCGCCTGATCACCGCCGACCAGCAGAAGGCGTCGATCAAGCAGGGCACGCGCATTCCGTACCAGGAGGCGACCTCGTCGGGCGCGACCGCCGTCTCGTTCGCCGACGCCGTGCTGCAGCTCGAAGTCACGCCGCAGATCACGCCCGAAGGCAACGTCATCATGGACGTGAAGATCGACAAGGACAGCGTCGGCCAGGTCTTCGCCGGCGTGCCGTCGATCAACACCAAGTCGATCGTCACCAAGGTGCTCGTCGAGAACGGCGGCACCGTCGTCATCGGCGGCATCTTCGAGCAGGTCGATCGCACCGACGTCTCGAAGGTACCGCTCCTGGGCGACATCCCCTACCTCGGCAACCTCTTCAAGACGACGACCAAGGGTTCGGACCGCACCGAACTGCTGATCTTCCTCACCCCGAAGGTGATCAGCGAGCG
>JACSRM010000217.1 GCA_014879745.1 Burkholderiaceae bacterium
CCCGCCGCGAAACTCGCTGCGTTCGCTGCGCTCACTGCGCTCGGACAGTCGCGGCGAGTCAGATCACGATGCGCGCGAATACGCGCGCGGCCACGAGCCCTGCGTTCCTCGGCGCCTCACAGGCGCGCCGCGAGCGCCCCGCACGGCCCTTTGCCGAACCGGCAGTGGCGTGCCTCGTGTCGGCAATCCAACGCCACGCGACCCCGCAGCAGGTGCAGCCCGCTTCGGGTGCGCGATCTGCGTGCTGTCCAACGCGCCCTCATGCAGGGCCGCGCGACTTGCAAGCAGACCTCCGGCGAACCCGGTCAATGACCGGGTTCAGGCGGGGCCTACACGCAGCTTCGGTGGCGCGCGATGCAGGTGTCGAGCACCTCGCCGCCGTCGCGCTGCCACCAGTTGGCGGCCGAGAAGATCTCGACCTCGCTGTAGCCGGCGTAGCCCTGCGCTTCGACGAGGGCGCGGATCTTCGCGATCTCGATCACGCCGTCGCCCATCATGCCGCGGTCTTCGAGCAGGTCGGTGGTCGGCGTCAACCAGTCGCACACGTGGAACGCGAGCAGCCGCGCGCGGCCGGCGCGTTCGATCTGCTGCGCGAGCTTGGGGTCCCACCAGACGTGGTAGAGGTCCACCGCAATGCCAAGGGCGCCGCTGCGCGCCGCATCGAGCGCGTCGCAGACGTCGAGCGCCTGTTCGAGCGTGTTGATGCAGGCGCGGTCGGCGGCGTACATCGGGTGTAGCGGCTCGATCGCAAGCGGCATGCGGCGCTCGCGCGCGTCGTCGAGCAGCGCGGCGATGCCTTCGGCGACCTGCGCGCGGGCGCCAGCGATGTCCTTGTACGCGGCACGGCCGGCGAGCGCGCCCGGCAGGGCGCCGACGACGAGGACAAGGCAGGGCGCGCCAAGCGTGCACGCCTCGTCGAGCGCGCGCCGGTTGTCGTCGCGCACCGCCTGCCGGCTTGCGGCGTCGGTGTAGGTGAACATGCCACCGCGGCAGTAGCCGGAAAGCTCCAGACCGTGCGCCGCGATCGTTTGCGCCGTCGCCGCGAGGCCCGCCGCCGCGACCTGGTCGCGCCACGGCGAGACGGCGCGGATGCCGCGCGCGGCGCAGGCGTCGAGGATGTCCAGCAGCGGCCAGTCGACGCCTCGCTGGCGGCGCACCGTCGCGGTGTTGATCGACAGCCAGCGATGGTCCTGCGAGAAGTCGCGCATCGCATCAAGCCTCGACGCCGTGCAGCGCGAGCAGCGTCTTCATGCGCGCGACGGCAAGCTCGGGCTGCTCGATCAGCCCGGCGGCGTCGGCGAGCCGGAACAGTTCGGCCAGATGCGGCAGCGAGCGCGTGCTCTGCTGGCCGCCGACCATCGTGAAGTGGCTCTGGTGGCCGTTAAGCCAGGCCATGAAGACGACGCCGGTCTTGTAGAACCGCGTTGGCGCCTTGAAGATGTGGCGCGACAACGGCACCGTCGGCGCGAGGATCGAATGAAAGCGCGCTTCGTCGCCGGCCGCCAGCGCCGCGAGCGCGGCACTCGCCGCCGGCGCGATCGCGTCGAAGATGCCGAGCAGCGCGTCGCTGTGGCGGTGCGTGGCCGTCGAGCCGACGCCATCGCCGGCGATCAGCTCGGCGTAGTTGAAGTCGTCGCCGGTGTACATTCGCACGCCGGGCGGCAGCCGGCGGCGCATCGCGATCTCGCGGTCCTTGTCGAGCAGCGAGATCTTGATGCCGTCGACCTTGGCGGCGTGCGCCGCGATGACGCCGAGCGCGGTGTCCATCGCGCGGTCGACATCGGTGCTGCCCCAGTAGCCGGCGAGCGCCGGGTCGAACATGTCGCCAAGCCAGTGCAGGATCACCGGCTCCTTCGCCTGGCGCAACACGCGGTCGTAGACGCGCTCGTAGTCGGCCGGGCCGTGGGCGAGTTTCGCGAGGGCGCGGCTGGCCATCACGATCAGCCGCCCGCCGAGCGACTCGATAGCGTCCATCTGCTCCTCGTAGCCCTGGATCACGTCGTCGATGCGGCGCATGCGGGCGAGGTCGAGGTGATCGGTGCCGCAGCCCGACGCGACGAGTGCGCCGGGCACATCGCGCGCGGCGGCAAGCGAGCGGCGGATCAGCTCGAGCGAGGTCGGCCAGTCGAGCCCCATGCCGCGCTGGGCGGTATCCATTGCCTCGGCGACGCCCAGGCCCATGTTCCACAGCCGCAGGCGGTAGGCGATCGTCGCATCCCAATCGATCGCGCACTGCAGCCAGGGGTCGATCGCGGCGCGCGGGTCGGCGACGACATGCGCTGCCGAGTACGCGATGCGGTTGAACGCCGTTCCGGGCGGCGCCGGCGTGAAGCCGGCCGGGCCGCGCAGCGTATACGGCGCGAGCGTCTTGCCGGCGGCGTCGGGCAGGGTGATCGTCGGCATCGCGGCGCCTCCTTGTGCGTCTACAGCTCGAGCGGCGGGACGTCGATCCAGCGCCGCTCCTTCCAGCTCGCGAGCGCCGCCTCGACGAGCTGCACGCCCTTCGCACCTTCGGGCAGCGTCCAGCGGTACGGCGCGTCCTCGGCGACGTGGCGGATGAAGGCCTCCCACTGCAGCTTGAAGCCGTTGTCGTAGAACATCGAGTCGGGCACTTCCTGCCACTGGTCGAAGAAGTTCATCGTCTGCTTCACGTCCGGGTTCCACACCGGCCGCGGCGTCGTCACGCGCGACTGCGCGCGGCACTCCTGCAGGCCGGCGACGGCCGAGCCGTGCGTGCCGTCGACGTGGAAGGTGACGAGGTCGTCGCGCCGCACGCGCGTCGCCCACGACATGTTGATCTGCGCGACGACCGGCTCGCCGTTGTGGCCCTTCAGCTGCACCGTCGCGTAGGCGGCGTCGTCGGCCGTCGCGTCGTAGGCGTTGCCGGCCTCGTCCCAGCGGCGCGGGATGTGCGTCGCGCCGAGGCACGAGACCGACTGCACTTCGCCGAACAGGTTGTCGAGCACGTAGCGCCAGTGGCACATCATGTCGAGGATCATGCCGCCGCCGTCCTCCTTGCGGTAGTTCCAGCTCGGGCGCTGGATCGGCTGCAGGTCGCCCTCGAACACCCAGTAGCCGAACTCGAGCCGTACCGCGAGCATGCGGCCGAAGAAGCCGGCGCGGCGCAGCATGTCGAGCTTGCGCAGACCGGGCAGGAAGAGCTTGTCCTGCACCGCGCCGTGCTTCAGACCCGACGCTTTGGCGAGCCGGCAGACCTCGACCGCCTCGTTCAGGTTGGTCGCGATCGGCTTCTCGCAATAGACGTGCTTGCCGGCGCGCAGTGCCTTCGCGAGCAGCGCCGGCCGCATCTGCGTCGTGCCGGCGTCGAAGAAGACGGTGTCGCTCTTGTCGGCGAGCGCGGCGTCGAGGTCGGTGCCCCAGCGTGCGATGCCGTTCGCCTTCGCGAGCGCCTCGATGCGCTCGGCATTGCGGCCGATCAAGATCGGGTCGGGCATGACCCGGTCGCCGTTGGCGAGCGCGACGCCGCCCTCGGCGCGGATCGCGACGATCGAGCGGATCAGGTGCTGGTTCATGCCCATGCGCCCGGTGACGCCGTGCATGATGAGGCCGAGTCGGTGGGTGGTCATGGCGGGCGTGTCTCGTTGCGGGGTGGATCGGGCGGCGACAGTCGGTACTTCATCGTAACTTGATGGTGCCGCGCGCGGGCACGCGAAGAAGCATGCCCCGTTCGCGGCGCGTGGTTCACGTCCGTGCGCCCGCGAACAGCGCGCGAAGCCGCATCACGAGGCGGGCGAACCAGCCTTGCGCGGCTTGTGCCACTAGCGCTTGCGGCGGCGCGGCATGCGACTCGCTCGCGGCGAAGCGCTGGCCGAGGCTTGCGGCGAACGCGGCGGTGCGCTCGGTCGCGCGGCGCTCGAACAGGCTGTCGACGACCGCCTTCAGCGGCCCGCTGCCGGCGACGTCGAACACGGTGTGCAACACGGTCTTCGCCCCGCTTGGCTGCAACTCGACGTCGATCGCCATCGTCAGATGATCGGCGCGGGCGACGGCGCGCAGGCTGCGCGGCGGGTCTTCGCGCTCTATCGTCGCCGCAAGCGCAAGCACCATCGGCACGACGCCGACCTTCTCGCGAACGGTGAGCGTCGCGTGGCGTGTGTCGGCCACCTCGACGCGTTCGACGCCCGGGATGCAGGCGCACAGCGCTTCGAAGTCGCGCAGGAAGCGCCACAGCTCGTCCGCACCCGTCGCGACCTCGATGCTCGCCTCGCGCCGCGGCATCAGGGCCACCAC
>JACSRM010000427.1 GCA_014879745.1 Burkholderiaceae bacterium
CGGCGGCGCGCAGGGCGTCTCGGTCGCGTTCGACCTCGCGACGCACCGCGGCTACGACAGCGACCATCCGCGCGTGACGGGCGACGTCGGCAAGGCCGGCGTCGCGATCGATTCGGTCGAGGACATGAAGATCCTGTTCGACGGCATCGACCTCGGCAAGGTCAGCGTCTCGATGACTATGAACGGCGCCGTGCTGCCGGTGCTCGCGAGCTACATCGTCGCCGCCGAGGAGCAGGGCGTCGCGCAGGACAGGCTGTCGGGGACCATCCAGAACGACATCCTGAAGGAGTTCATGGTCCGCAACACCTACATCTACCCGCCGGCGCCGAGCATGCGCGTCGTCGGCGACATCATCGAGTACACGGCGTCGCACATGCCGAAGTTCAACTCGATCTCGATCTCGGGCTATCACATGCAGGAGGCGGGCGCGAACCAGGCGCTCGAACTCGCGTTCACGCTCGCCGACGGCAAGGAGTACGTCAAGACCGCGATCGCGCAGGGGCTCGACGTCGACGACTTCGCACCACGCCTGTCGTTCTTCTGGGCGATCGGCATGAACTTCTATCTCGAGATCGCGAAGATGCGCGCGGCGCGCCTGCTGTGGTGCCGCATCATGCAGGAGGCCGGCGCGACGAAGCCCAAGAGCCTGATGCTGCGCACCCACTGCCAGACCTCGGGCTGGAGCCTGACGGAGCAGGACCCGTACAACAACATCGTTCGCACCACGATCGAGGCGATGGCCGCCGTCTTCGGCGGCACGCAAAGCCTGCACACGAACAGCTTCGACGAGGCGATCGCGCTGCCGACCGAGTTCTCGGCCCGCATCGCGCGCAACACCCAGCTCATCTTGCAGGAGGAGACGCACATCACGAACGTCGTCGACCCCTGGGGCGGCAGCTACCTGATGGAAAAGCTCACCCAGGACATGGCCGACGCGGCGGCCGCGATCATCAAGGAGGTCGACGCGATGGGCGGCATGACGAAGGCGGTCGACAGCGGCTGGGCCAAGCTGCGGATCGAGGCGAGCGCGGCCGAGAAGCAGGCGCGCATCGATTCCGGCCGCGACGTGATCGTCGGCGTCAACAAGTACCGCCCGGAGCAGGAGGACGCGATCGAGACGCGCGAGGTCGACAACGTCGAGGTGCGCAAGCAGCAGATTGCGCGCCTCGCGACGATCCGCGAGACGCGCGACGCCGCCGCCGTGCAGGCCGCGCTCGCCGCGCTGACGGCCTGCGCGCAGGGCGGCGCTGGCGCCGACCGTGCCAACCTGCTCGACCTGAGCGTGAAGGCGATGCGGGCGCGGGCGACGGTCGGCGAGGTCAGCGACGCGCTGGAGAAAGCCTGGGGCCGCCACCGTGCCGACACGCAACGCGTGAGCGGCGTCTACGCCGCGGCCTACGATTCGGCCGAGGGCTGGGCCGCGCTGCAGCGCGAGATCGCCGACTTCGCGCGAGCCGAGGGCCGCCGGCCGCGCGTGATGATCGCCAAGCTCGGCCAGGACGGCCACGACCGCGGCGCCAAGGTCGTCGCGACCGCATTTGCCGACCTCGGCTTCGACGTCGACATCGGCTCGCTCTTCCAGACGCCCGAGGAATGCGCGCGCCAGGCGATCGAGAACGACGTCCACGCCGTCGGCGTCTCGACCCTCGCCGCCGGCCACAAGACGCTCGTGCCGGCGATCATCGAGTCATTGCGCGCGCAAGGCGGCAGCGACATCGTCGTCTTCGTCGGCGGCGTGATCCCGAAGCAGGACTACGAAGCGCTCTACGCCGCCGGCGTGAAGGGCATCTACGGCCCCGGCACGCCGATCCCGGCGAGCGCGAAGGATGTGCTCGAGCACATCAAGGCGGCGAAGTGAGGCGGCGTCTCGCGTCGCCGGCGCGGACGTGTTCGAGCCGTTCGGCCGATCGGTTACGATGTGCGATACCGTAATACGAGAATACAGAGGGTACGATCATGGCCGTCTCTGTCCGCATGGACCCGCTGCTTGAGCGCGAGCTCGACGCCGCTGCGAAGCGGCGCGGGATCACCAAGTCGCAGTTCATCGTCGAAGCGGTCGAGAAGGCGCTCGGGCGGCGCAATCCATACGAGTTGATGCAGCAGTTCCAGGCGGAGGAGGCCGTCCGCTATCCGGGGGTGAGCGAAGCCTTCGGGGATTACGAACGGGACTACGCGATTGACGGCTCCCGCAAGCAACTCGTCGCCCGGCTGAGGAAGAAGCACGGTGTCGGCGGCACTCGTTGATGCCGGGCCGATGGTCGCGGTCTTCGGCCGCAGCCAGGCGCGCGCCGATCACTACAAGGCCTTGCTGCGAAAGGCGGTCGACGAGGCGTGGACGCTTGCGACGACATGGCCCTGCGTCGTCGAGGCAAGCTACCTGCTCGCGCCGCCGCGGCGGTACTCCCTCCTGCGCTGGGTGGGGGCCGGCGGCGTCTCGGTCTTTCCGTTCGAGGCCGAAGCGCTTGAAGGCGTGGTCGAGCTGATGGATCGCTACACGCAGGCGCCGCGCACCGAGATGGATCTGGCCGACGCATCTCTCGTCTGGCTCGCATCCGACACCGGCGTGACGCGCGTGATGACGATGGATGCGCGCGACTTCGCCCGCTACCGCCTGCCCGACGGGCGGGCGTTCGAGATCCTGTGACGCCGATGCTGACCGCCGCTGATGAGGCCCTGCTGCAAGCCGTGCTCGGTGCGCATGGCCCGGCCAAACGGCGCGCCATCGCGAAGGCGATCACGCTGCTCGAATCGACGCGCGCCGATCACCGGGCGCGCGCCGACGCTTTGCTCAACGCCTTGCTGCCGCATAGCGCGAAGGCGTTCCGGCTCGGCGTCAGCGGCGTGCCGGGGGTCGGCAAGAGCAGCTTCATCGAGGCGCTCGGCCTGTTCCTGATCGAGCGCGGGCTGCGCGTCGCGGTGCTCGCGATCGACCCGTCGTCGAGCGTGTCGGGTGGGTCTATCCTCGGCGACAAGACGCGCATGGAGCGCCTCGCGACCGACGAGCGCGCCTTCGTGCGGCCGAGCCCGTCGGGCGGCACGCTCGGCGGCGTCGCCGGCAAGACGCGCGAGGCGATGCTGGTGTGCGAGGCGGCCGGGCACGACGTCGTCATCATCGAGACGGTCGGCGTCGGCCAGAGCGAGACGGCGGTCGCCGGCATGACCGACATGTTCGTGCTGCTGCAGTTGCCCAACGCCGGTGACGAACTGCAGGCGATCAAGAAGGGCGTGATGGAACTGGCCGACCTCATCGTCATCAACAAGGCCGACCTCGACGAAGCCGCCGCGACGCGGGCCCGGGCGCAGATCACGTCGGCGCTGCGCCTCTTCGGCCAGCAGGGAAGGCCCGAGCACGCGCAGCACGAGGCAGATCGCTGGCATCCGCGGGTGCTGCAGGCGAGCGCGCTGCGCGGCACCGGGCTCGATGTGTTCTGGGATCACGTCTCGCGCTTTCGGCAGTTGCAGCGCGCGAGCGGGCAGGACGCCGCGCGCCGCCACCGGCAGGACGAGGCGTGGATGTGGGAGCGCATCGAGGCCGGACTGCACGAGGCGTTTCACGCCGACCGCGCGGTGTGCGCCGCGCTGCCGGAGACGGCGCGCAGGGTGCGCGACGGCGAACTGGTCGCCTCGGTGGCGGCGCGCGAACTGCTCGCGCTCTTCGCACAGGGCGCGCCGCGCGCAGCACAGCCGGCAGACGAGTCCGGGCAAGACATGGCGCACGCAATGACGGCCGGGCCGCGCCCGTAGGCGGCTCGGCACACAATCGGTTCAACCGTATCGATCGAAGGAGCGAGAGATGCACGACATCGTCGAACTGCTGGAAAAGAAGCGCGAGGCGGCACGCCAGGGCGGCGGCGCGCGGCGCGTCGAGGCGCAGCACGCCAAGGGCAAGCTGTCGGCGCGCGAGCGCATCGAGCTGCTGATGGACGAGGGCAGCTTCGAGGAATGGGACATGTTCGTCGAGCACCGCTGCGCCGACTTCGGCATGCAGGACAACAAGATCCCCGGCGACGGCGTCGTCACCGGCTACGGCATGATCAACGGACGGCTCGTGTTCGTCTTCAGCCAGGACTTCACCGTCTTCGGCGGCGCGCTCTCCGAAGCGCACGCCGAGAAGATCTGCAAGGTGATGGACCACGCGATGAAGGTCGGCGCGCCCGTCATCGGCCTCAACGACTCGGGCGGCGCGCGCATCCAGGAGGGCGTCGCCTCGCTCGGCGGCTATGCCGAGGTGTTCCAGCGCAAC
>JACSRM010000359.1 GCA_014879745.1 Burkholderiaceae bacterium
CCTCTCGTCAGCGTCGCGCTCGGCTATTTCTTCCTCGGCGAGCGGCTGCGGCGCGGGCAATGGGTCGCCGTTGCGCTTGCCGCGGCCGGCGTGCTCTGGCTCACCGCGCTCGGCCCGAATATCCCCTGGGTCGGCGTCGTGATCGCGGTCTCGTTCGGCCTTTACGGCCTGATGCGCAAGACGGCGGCCCTCGGCGCGCTCGAAGGCCTGACGCTCGAGACGCTGCTGCTCGCCCCACCGGCGATCGCCCTCCTCGCCTGGTGGACCTGGAAGGGCAGCGGTGGCCTCGCGCACGACGGCACGACGCTCGCCTGGCTGATCGGCCTCGGACCGATGACCTCCGTTCCGCTCCTGCTGTTCGCCGCCGGTGCGCGCCGCATCTCGCTTGCCACGCTCGGCGTGCTGCAGTACGTCTCGCCGACGATTCAACTCGCGCTCGGCCTGTGGGTCTTCGGCGAACCGCTGTCAGGCGACCGGCTGATCGGTTTCTCGCTGACCTGGATCGCGCTTGCAGTCTTCAGCGTCGAAGGCTGGCTGAACGCGCGACGCCGCTGACGCAGGCGCTACACGAGGTCGCCGGCCAGATTCGCGAGCGTCGCCGGCTCGATCAGCGTGTGCGCCGGGTAGTTGGTGTGATCGCAGCCGAGTTTGACCTGCGCCCCGGCGCGGATCGCGGCGCGTGCGGCGGCCGGGAATTCGAAGCGCACGAAGTGCACCGCCGAGGTCTTCTCGTCGGTCTCGCGGTCCAGGTCTTCATCCGCGATCGCATAGACGCGCGGCTCGCCTTCGACCTCGACGAAGAGCCGGTCCTCGACGCCGATCAGGCGCGCGAGTTCGCGCCTGCGCTCGTGCGGGTCGGGGTACTCGATCAGCATCGTCGCCTTCCAGTTCGTGCCGTCCGGGACCAGTGCGCCGTAGACGTCGATCTCGGCCTGGATGCCCTCCTGGTCGAAGATCTTCTCGACGTGCAGCATTTCCTGGATCTGGCGCCGGATCGTCTGCTCGTCCTCGAACTGCAGCGTCATGTGCTCGCCCAGCCGCACCGTGCGCAGACGGCGGTGGGCGATGAAGGCCGGCCGGCTGGAAGCGCGGATCTTCGCGTACGCCTCGAGGGTGAGCAGATTGTCGCGGGCGATGGTCATGGGGTCGTGTCCTCCTGTCGATTCGCGCACGGCACGCGAGCCATCATGAGAGCCCGTAGGCCTTGCGCACGAGGGTCAGCGGATGCGCGAGCGACTTGGCCGGCGCGCCGGCTTCGCGCATGCCCTGCGCGATGTGGTGGCCCGCCATCGGACAGTCGCTGCTGATGACGTCGGGCGCATCCTTGCCCATCGCCTTGAAGACGGGCCTGCCGATCTTCATCGCGATCGGATGCGTCGGCGTTTTCACACCGTAGGTGCCGGCGTGGCCGGAGCAGCGCTCGACGGTATTGAGCGTCACGTCCACGCTCTGGCCGACGAGCTTGAACATCTCCTCGGTCTTGCGGCCGATCTTCTGCACCCGGCCATGACACGGGATGTGGTAGCTCAGCTTGCCGAGCGCGACCTTGAAGTCGGTCTTCAAGAGGCCATCCTTCTGACGTGCAACGAGGTACTCGAACGGGTCGAACATCGCCGCCATCACCGCCTGCGTATCGGCGCAGTCGGGAAACATCAACGGCAGCTCCTGCTTGTACATCAAGGTGCAGCTCGGCACGGCGGCGAGGATCGCGTAGCCGTCGCGCGCGTACTTCGCGAGCACCGGGATGTTCGCTTCCTTGTGCTTCGCGACCGCATCGAGGTCGCCCAGCTCGAGCTTGGGCATGCCGCAGCAGCTTTCCTTCTCGACGAGGACGTAGGGGATGTCGTTGTGCGCCAGGATCTTCAGCAGGTCATGCCCGATGCCGGGCTCGTTGTAGTTGATGTAGCAGGTGGCGAAGATCGCGACCTTGCCCGGTGTGCGTTCGCCATTCGTGACGACCGTCGCCGCCGACTTTGCCGCGCTCCAGCGCAGGCGCTTCGTTGCAAGCTCCGGCATCCAGGCGTCGGGATGCACGCCGAGCGCGCCGTCCATCGCCTTGCGCGCGGCGGGCATCCGGTTGATCGCGTTGACCGTCTGCACGACGACCGGGATGCCGGCGAACTGGCCGTGGACGTCGGTCGAGGCGAGGAACTTCTCGCCGAACCCGACGCCACCCTTCTTGAACTTGATCGCCTTCGCGCGCAGCATCAGGTGCGGGAAGTCGACGTTCCACGGATGCGGCGGCACGTACGGGCACTTCGTCATGTAGCACAGGTCGCACAGGAAGCACTGGTCGACAACGCTCCAGTAGTCCTCCTTCTTGACGCCGTGCACCTCGCCGTCGTCGGTCGCGTCGACGAGGTCGAACAGGTTCGGAAAGCTCTGGCACAGGCTGACGCAGCGCCGGCAGCCATGGCAGATCTCGAACACGCGCTCCATCTCGGCGAACGCCGACGCCTCGTCGTAGAACTCGGCGCCGCGCCAGTCGATCGGGTGCCGGGTTGGCGCCTCGAGGTTGCCTTCACGTGTCATGGCTTCGTCCCATGGAGAACAAGGGGCCGCAGCCCCTTGTCCGGTCGGATCGGCTGGGCTTCAGTCGGCGAGCGCTTCGAGCGCCTTGGTGTAGCGGTTCGCGTGCGAGCGTTCGGCCTTGGCGAGCGTCTCGAACCAGTCGGCAATCTCGTCGAAGCCTTCGTCGCGCGCCTGCTTGGCCATGCCGGGGTACATGTCGGTGTACTCGTGCGTCTCGCCCGCGACGGCGGCAGCGAGGTTCTGCCGGCTCGAGCCGATCGGCAGGCCGGTCGCCGGGTCGCCCACCGCCTCGAGAAACTCGAGGTGGCCATGCGCGTGTCCGGTCTCGCCTTCCGCCGTCGAGCGAAACAGCGCCGCGACGTCGTTCTGGCCCTCGATATCGGCCTTGTTCGCGAAGTACAGGTAGCGACGATTGGCCTGCGACTCGCCCGAGAACGCATCCTTCAGATTCTGTTCGGTCTTCGATCCCTTCAGTTCCATGTCGATCTCCTTGCAATGAAACGGTTCGTCGGCGCACCAGCCGCCTGCGTCACGTTGCGGCCGGCTCGAGTATGAACCTTACCCCAACCGGGAGGGTACAGCCATGCAATCGGTCAATAGCGCACATAGCCACAGGCAATTGCCCGGCGCTGTGCAAAGGAGTCACACGCGGCCCCGTTCACTCCAGGCCGAGCAGGTCCAGTGCGAGTGCATGCGGCCGGCCCCGCGGGTCGGCAAACCGGTCGAGCGCGTCGAAATGATTCGCATCTGGCAGGCTCTCGCATACCGGCACCGCACGCGTGCCCCACGCGGCGCGGATGAGCGCGTTCTGGCGTAGGAATTCCTCGCTTTCGGCGCCGCCGACGACGGCGAACAGCCGCCCCGTCGGAGCTGGAAAGCGAACCGGGCTCAGGCGTCGCACCGACGCCGACGTCAACCGCAGGTCGGCCTGAAGGTACGGCGTGCGGCGCAGCGGCGCGAGATCGAACAGCCCCGAGATCGCGAGCGCCGATCCGACGAGCCGGCGCGGCAGCGCACGCCCGCCGCCGACGCGGCGCCAATCGCAGCACAGCAGCATCGCCGCCAGATGCCCGCCAGCCGAATGCCCGGCGACGACGATGCGCGCCGGGTCGCCGCCGAAGCGGGCCGCGTTGCGATACGTCCAGGCGAGCGCGCGCACCATCTGCATCGCGATCGTCGTGATGCTCACCGCCGGGCACAGCGCATAGTTCGGCACGACGACCAGCGCGCCGCGATCGACGAACGGCGGCGCGACGAACGAATGGTCGCTCTTGTCGAGCGCGCGCCACCAGCCGCCGTGGATGAAGCACAGCACCGGCGCAGGCGCGGCCGCAGCGCGCGGCACGAAGATATCGAGCGTCTCGCTCGCGCCATCGCCGTAGCGCAGGTCCGGATGCATGTCGCAGCGCCCGCGCGCACGCGCCGACTCAACCGCCCAGCGCTCGAGGATCTGCGCAGCATCGGCAATCCGTGCCCGGTTGTTGTACTGGGCATCGAACCAGGCGGGATCGCGAGACTGCTGCATCGACAGGCCCTTCGAACGGCGGCGGCAAGCGTAGCGCAAAGCGCCACGCCCGCCGCGCACCGCCAGCCTGCGGCGGCAATGCCGAGGCGCCGATTTGGTAGACTTCGAGCTGTCGTGGGGGGGTAGCTCAGCTGGGAGAGCGCTGCGTTCGCAATGCAGAGGTCGGGAGTTCGATCCTCCT
>JACSRM010000466.1 GCA_014879745.1 Burkholderiaceae bacterium
TTGTAGGGCTTCCAGAAGCAGTGCAGGATCATGGCGCAGGCGTTCGGTTGGCGGGATCGGACTGGGCGCGATTTTACCGGCCCACGGCAGGGTGAACTGCTCGCGTCACCTGCACGGCGCTACGCCGCCTTCGGCGCCTTCCAGGTGTAGACCGCCGTCACCGCGTAGTTCCAGACCGCGCCGACGAGCACGCCGGCGAGCGCCGACGACAGCCAGCGGCTGTCGAACTGGTACAGGTACACCGCGACGCCGACGTTGGCGATCGCGCCGACGCCGCACGCCAGCACGAACGAGAACCAGCCGCGCACGAAGGCCCATCCGCGCAGCCGCAGGTCGCGGTAGGTGAGGACGTTGTTGAGCACGTAGTTGAACGTCATCGCGACCAGCGTCGCGCCGGCCTGCGCCCACAGGAAGCTCGTTGCCTCGACCTTGTAGAGCAGCGTCAGCACCGCAAGGTGGACGACGAGGCCGAGTCCGCCGACGAGCGAGAACGCGATGAAGCGGATCGGCACCACGCCGTGCGTGAGCTTGTCCAGCAGCATGACGAAGAATTCCCACGCGACGTTGCTGTCGAGCTTGCTCTCGCCGGCGGCGCGGTTGCGGAACTCGTAGGGCAGTTCCTTGAAGCGGAGCAGCGTTGGCGACGTGGCAAACAGGTCGAGCAGGATCTTGAAGCCGACGCCCGACATGCCGGCGCGCACGCAGGCCAGGAACGCGTCGTGGCGGATCATGAAGAAGCCGCTCATCGGATCCTTCAGGTCGGCCTTCAGCACGAGGTGCGCGAGGCGCGTCGCGAGCCGGCTCACGGCGGCGCGCGACGCGTCCCAGTCGCCGATGCCGCCGCGCTCCACGTAGCGGCTGCCGACGACGACGTCGAGCGGCTCGCGCTCGAGGGTTTCGAGCATCTTCGGCAGCAGCCGCTCGTCGTGCTGCAGGTCGGCGTCGATCACCGCGACGAACGGCGCCGACGATGCGAGCATGCCTTCGATGCAGGCGGTCGACAGCCCTCGACGGCCGACGCGCTGGATGCAGCGCACCCGGCGGTCGGCCTGCGCCATCGCGCGCAGCGCGCGCGCCGTGCCGTCGGGCGAGTCGTCGTCGACGAAGATCATCTCCCAGTCGATGCCGTCGAGCGCGGCGGCGACGCGGTCGCGCAGTTCGACGACGTTGTCGGTCTCGTTGAAGGTCGGGACGATGACGGAGAGTTGCGGCATTCGACGGCTTCAGTCCGGCACGGGCAGGCGACCCCCGGCCTTGCGCGGCGGATGGCCGCGGTAGTTCGTGCAACGATAGATCTCGACGCGCCGCGTGTGCCTGCCCAGCGCCTCGGCCTGGATCGTATCGGCGAGGCCGCAGCGGTCGAAGTACGGCTTCAACCGCGCAAGGTCGAGGTCGCCCTGGTCCTGGTCCGACAGCACGAGAATGCCGGTCTGGCCCTCGAGGTCGCTTTGCAGCGGAAAGTAGTCGAACTGCAGCGCCTTCTCGCCATAGATGTCCTGCGCATAGGTGCGCGGCTGGCCGGGCAGGTAGAAGCGGATCAGCGAGCTGATCTTGTAGTTCGGCGCGAAGACGAACGCCTCGCCGCCTTCGGCGCGCACCTGCTGCTCGACCTTCGCGACGCGCCCCGCCGCCTCGCGCCAGCCGCTCCAGGTGTTGAGGTCGCCCGCGATCGGCAGGTTCGGGATCAGCAAGACGGCGCCGGCCGCGAGCAGCAGCACGAGCGAGCCGATCAGCCCGCGCACCAGCCGGCGCATCCCGTCGGCCTGTTGCAACAGATGGTGGACGCCGAGGATGACGAGCGGGAAGTAGGCCGGCGCGAGCCAGTTGATCTTCACGATCGAGCGCAGGCTGACGAGCGTGAAGAACGCGATCGGCAGCGCGCCGGCGAGCCACAGCAGGCGTGCGCGGTCGTCCAGCCCGCGCCAGCCGCGGCCGCCGCGCCACAGCGCCGCGGCGACGATGACGAACACGTACGGCGTGAGCAGCAGGAACTGGGTGCCGACCATCATCGCGAAATAGCGCGGCTTGAAGCCGGTCATGCCCTCGACGCGCCGGCTGCTCTGGAACGCGAGCGATACCCAGTCGTGCTGCGAGTTCCACCACAGCACCGGCGCGAAGACGAGCAGCGCGAGCAGCGCGGCAAGCCACGGCTGCGGCCTGGCCAGCCAGTGGCGCTGACGCGGCGATGTGAGCATATAGAGCAAGACGATCGGCAGCAGCAGCACGCCCGAATACTTGGCGAGCCACGACAAGCCGATGAACGCACCGGCCGCGAGCCACCAGCGCGCAAGCCCGGTCTGCGTTGCCTTCCAGACTGCCCAGATCGCCGCCGACCAGGCGAAGACGAGCGGCGCGTCGGGCGTCGGCGCAAGGCTCGTCATCGCGTAGACCCCGGTCAGGTTGAGCGCGGCGAGCGACCAGAAGGCGAGCCTGCGATCGCCGAACATATCGAACACGAGACGCACCCACACCAGGTTCCAGCCGAGCGACCACAGCACCGACGCGAGCTTGATGCCGAATACCGTCTGGCCGAAGACGGCCGCCGTCGCCGCGATGCTGTAGGTGGCGAGCGGCGGATGGTCGAAGTACGACCAGTCGAGGTGGCGGCTCCAGCTCCAGTAGTAGGCCTCCTGCGGCAGCAGCGGCACGATCGCCGCGAGCACCAGCCGCACGAGCGTGAAGCCGGCGATCAGCAGGCCGATCGCGTGCGGGCGCTCGTGCAGCGCAAGAGGTCGCGAGCCCGAAATCGGTACGCGTGACGGGGGGAGGGTTGGAGGCAGAGTGCGCACCGCCCAAATTCGGGCGGCCGATGCGGCGACGCGCGGCACGGCATTGTGGCACCGGCGCGGTTCGCTTGCCGCGCTCTACGCGCCGGCGCTTCGACCTTGCCGGGACGGGAGAAGATCGACAGGCAGATCCACTGCATCGCCTGGCCGGCAAGCACGCCGCCTTCCGGTATCGTCAGTGCTGACCCTCGCCCACCCCCCGAAACAAGGGATTGCTGCAGCTCCGGGCCGCATCTATCGTTCGGTCGAGCCTGGGCAGCGGGCAAGTCATCTGCGCCCATTGAGGGCTCCACTTCAATCGGCCCAACTCCAGGAGATCTTTCATGAAACTTCGCTTCAGCATCCTCGCCGCGGCATCCGCCCTGGCCTGCACGATCGGCACTGCGCAAGCCGATGTCGTCGTGCTCAACTTCGAAGGTATCAACGCGACCTATCCGTCGACCGACTATGCCGCGATCGGTAGCTTCTACAACGGCGGCACGAGCAGCCAAGGCACGAGCGGTGTGAACTACGGTGTGGAGTTCACCGACAACGCCCTCGCGATCTGCCTCAACACTCCGGACAACTACTGCTCCAACACCTCGCGCGGCGGCGTCGCCCCCGGTTCCGAACTCGGCGGCCTGTTCTGGCTCAATGGGCCCGAGACGTATATGAACTACGCGGCCGGTTTCGAGAACGGCTTCTCGTTCAACTACGCGGCGCCCAACACACCCGGAAGCGTCAGCGTCTACGACGGGCTCAACGGCACCGGCAATCTGCTCGCCACGCTCGACCTCGGCCTGACGCCGAGCACCTGTGGTTCCGAGTATTCGGCTGCCTATTGCCCGTTCGTCGCCGCCGGCGTCAATTTCGCCGGTGTCGCGAAGTCGATCTCGTTCGCCGGCACCGCCAACTACATCGTGTTCGACGACGTGACCTTCGGCAGTGCCATCCCCGGCGTGCCCGAGCCCTCGACCTATGCGCTGTTCGGTCTGGGCCTGCTCGGACTGGCCTATACGGCGCGGCGCCGCAGCCGCGGCTGACGGCTGCCGGCCGCCGGGTGCCTTGCGCGCCCGCGCGGCCACTTGCGAAAACGGGAGCCTCGACGGCTCCCGTTCTTGCATCCGGCGTCCGGCCCGCGACCCTGCGCGACCTACTGCTTGAACCCCTCGACCGTCGCCGTGATCAGCACCGTCTTGGGCATGCCCTTGTCGACGAGGTAGTTCATGCCCCACTGGGTGCGGTCGATGACGGCCTCGAAGTCGCCGCCGCAGGCTTCGGTCTTGGCGCGCTTGTTGTCGTAGCAGGTGAACTGCCTGGCCTTCAGCGTTACCGGGTGGGTCTGGCCGAGCAGCGTGAGCTGGCCCGGCACCTCGACGAGGCGGTCGCCTTCGAACACGAGGCGGTCGGAGACGAAGCGCATCGTCGGGTGCTTGGCGGCGTCGAACAGGTCGGGCGTCAGCAGGTGC
>JACSRM010000274.1 GCA_014879745.1 Burkholderiaceae bacterium
CCCGACTCCTTCGGCAGGTCGGCCGGCGCGAGGTTGACGGTGATCCGCTTGTTGGTCGGAAATTCGAGGCCGCTCGTCTGCAGCGCCGCGCGCACGCGTTCGCGCGACTCCTTCACTTCGGTCTCGGCCAGACCGACGAGCGTGAAGCTCGGCAAGCCGTTGGCCAAGTGCACCTCGACCGTGACTTCGGGTGCGGCGAGGCCGTCGAGCGAGCGGCTGCGGATCACGGCGAGCGACATCGGAGATTCCTCTTCGGCAGCCCAACGACGACGCATGCCGCGCGGTCCAGGCAGCAGCGATTGTGCCTTCGGGCGGTTCGCCGCCGATGCACCAGAAGCGGGCCCGACGCGCATTCCGTTCCCGCATCGACCCAGGCTGGTGCGCGCCGGAATCGTGCCGGTGCAAGCGCGCCCCGCGTTGGCGCGGCGCGCAGCCTGCGCTGCCGAGCGGGCCCTTGGCACGGAAGCTGCAACAGGCGAGGCATACCAGTTCAACCAGGGAGCCCTCACCATGTTCAAACCGTCCATTGCGCTTGCCGCACTCGCGGCCGCGGCCGCCTTCCCCACCTTCGCCCAGACGACGCCGGAGGCGGCGCCGGCCGCCGCGGCGTCGCCATGGGCGTTCACGGCCAATATCGGCCTCTTTTCCGACTACCGCTTCCGCGGCATCTCGCAGACCGACAGGAAGCCGGCGCTGCAGGGCGGCTTCGACCTCGCGCACAGCTCGGGCCTGTACGTCGGCAACTGGAACTCGAACGTCGACAGCGCCTTCTACAACGGCGCCAACATCGAGATGGACTTCTACGGCGGCTACAAGCACGCGTTCGAAGGCGGCTTCGGGCTCGACGTTGGCGTCATCTACTACTACTACCCGAACTCGGGCTCGAACCCGACCGGCTCGACGAAGATCGACAACACCGAGGTCTATATCGGCGGCAGCTGGGGGCCGGTGGCGCTGAAATACAACTACGCCGTCTCCGACTTCTTCGGCGCGCCCGACTCGGACGGATCGAGCTATCTCGACGCCAGCTTCGCCTACGACCTCGGCAACAACTTCGGCGTCGTCGCCCACTACGGCTACCAGTGGCTCAAGGGCGGCGCGATCGTCACACAGATCGACGGCACGACGGCGAACAACATCTCCGACTGGAAGATCGGCGTGACCTACACGATCGACGGCTGGGTGTTCGGCCTGGCCTACGTCGCGACGAACCGCGACCTGACCGGCGGCACCGCGGCGCTGACCAACCGCAACATCAGCGGCGATACCGCCGTGGCGTCGGTCACGAAGACATTCTGAAGCAGTTCCAACAGCAAGGAGTACGGACCATGAAGATGGTGATCGCGATCGTCAAGCCGTTCAAGCTCGACGAAGTGCGTGAGGCCCTGAGCGCGATCGGCGTGCAAGGCATCACGGTGACGGAAGTGAAGGGCTTCGGACGCCAGAAGGGCCACACCGAGCTCTATCGCGGCGCCGAGTACGTCGTCGACTTCCTGCCCAAGGTGAAGATCGAGGCCGCCGTCGACGACGCGATCGTCGAGCAGGTGATCGAGGCGATCGAAGGCTCGGCGCGCACCGGCAAGATCGGCGACGGCAAGATCTTCGTCGCCGCGCTCGAACAGGTGGTGCGCATCCGAACCGGCGAGACCGGCAAGGACGCACTCTGACGCATACGGACGACGAGACGACCATGATGAAAAAGCTCATTGCAACGCTCGCCCTCGGCCTCGCGGCCCTGGGCTTCTCGGCGGCGGCGTTCGCGCAGGCCGCCTCCGCCCCCGAAGCGGCCGCTGCGGCGGCAGCCACCGCACCGGCCGAAGCGGCTTCGGCGCCGGAGGTGGTGCTCAGCACCGGCGACACCGCCTGGATGCTGAGCTCGACCATGCTCGTCATCCTGATGACGATTCCAGGTCTGGCGCTCTTCTACGGCGGCCTGGCACGCGCGAAGAATATGCTGTCGGTGCTGGTGCAGGTCTTCACGATCTTCTCGCTGATCACGATCCTGTGGGCGATCTACGGCTACAGCCTCACATTCGCCGGGGGCGGGCCGATCTTCGGCAGCTTCGAGAAGCTGTTCCTGAAGGGCATCACGCCCGATACGCTGTCCGGATCGATCCCCGAGTACGTCTTCGTCGCGTTCCAGGCGACCTTCGCGGCCATCACCTGCGCGCTGATCGTCGGCTCCTATGCCGAGCGCATCAAGTTCGCCGGCGTGCTGCTGTTCTCGGTCATCTGGTTCACGTTCAGCTATGTGCCGATCGCGCACATGGTCTGGGCCTCGGACGGCTGGCTGTTCAAGGACGGCGCGCTCGACTTCGCGGGCGGCACGGTGGTGCACATCAACGCCGGCGTCGCCGGCCTGGTGGGCGCCTATGTGCTCGGCAAGCGCACCGGCTACGGCAAGGAGGCGTTCACGCCGCATTCGCTCACGCTGACGATGGTCGGAGCCTCGCTGCTGTGGGTCGGCTGGTTCGGCTTCAACGCAGGTTCGGCGCTAGGCGCCAACGGCGCGGCGGGGCTGGCCTTCATCAACACCATCCTCGCGACCGGTGCGGCGACGCTATCCTGGCTCGGCGGCGAGGCGCTGCACAAGGGCAAGGCCTCGATGCTGGGCGCCGCGTCGGGTGCGGTGGCGGGCCTCGTGGCGGTGACGCCGGCGGCCGGCTTCGTCGGGCCGATGGGCTCGATCGTCCTCGGCCTCATCGCCGGCCTGGTCTGCCTGTGGGGCGTCAACGGCCTGAAGAAGATGCTGGGCGCGGACGACTCGTTCGATGTCTTCGGCGTACATGGCGTCGGCGGCATCGTCGGCGCGCTGCTGACGGCCGTCTTCGCGGCCGGCAGCCTGGGCGGCGTGAAGGCCGACGACTATGCGATCGGTGCCCAGCTGCTGATCCAGGTCAAGGGCATCCTGACGACGATCGTCGTCTCGGCGGTGGTCGCCTTCGTCGCCTACAAGATCGTCGACCTCGTGATCGGACTGCGTGTCCCCGAGGACGAGGAGCGCGAGGGTCTGGATATCACGTCGCACGGCGAGACGGCATATCACGGCCTGCGCTGAGTGCCTCGGGCCGGACGGTTGCGTCCCACACAAAACCGATGGGCCGGCTTCGGCTGGCCCATCGGTCTTGAAGGACGCAGCCGGTCCCCTTGAACGTGGGATAGCGACCGCAGACCATGTTGAATAGCATCGGCAGCGCAATCCTGCAAACCCTCACCCGGAGATCCACATGTACGTCAAGAAGCTACTGCTGCCCGCCGTGCTCGGTGCCGCGCTCGCCGGTCAGGCGCAGGCGATGGTCATCGATTTCGACGCCCACCCGGCGGATTTCGGTACGCCGATCATCGAAAGCGGTTTCCAGTTCGACTTCAACTCTTCCGGCTGGGGCGTGTTCGGGCCCGGGTCCGGCGCCTGCTGCGATGTCAACTACAACGGCACGACCGCCCTGTTCGCCGATGGCGATCGTAACGGCCAGAGAGCCTTCGTGGTGATGACCAAGGTCGGCGGCGGCACGTTCGATGTCTCAGCGCTCGACGCCGCGGTGTACTGGATTGGGGCTCCTGACGGGACGGTCGAGCTGACCGGCGCGCTCTCGGGCGGCGGCACGGTCACGGCGTCGCTGAATGTCGGCCAAGGGTGGCAATCGTTCGCGCTCGGTGGCGGCTTCAGCAACCTCGTCAGCCTGACCTTCCAGGACTCGGTCAGCGGGGCTTTCCTGGATGCGCCCGGTTTCGGCATCGACAATATCAATACGGCGCCGGTGCCCGAGCCCGAGAGCTATGCGCTGATGCTGCTCGGCCTCGGCGCGCTGCTGGGTTTGCGCCGGCTCTCGCAGCGCGGGCATCAGAGCTGAAGCCAGACACCCGGTTACGAACCCGGCCCGACAAGCCCGCCTCGGCGGGCTTTCTCGCTTTTCTCAACAGGCACGTCTTGCGACGCCGGTGATCGGCGCCAGATGCCTAGGAGTCTGTCGGGCTTTGGGTTGGGTCCGCGTTGGGTCTGCAAGGGGGCGCAGGCAAGGCGCAAAGCGCAGCCGGGTTGTACACCCGGCGAGCATTTGCAACGACGCATGCGCCCCCTTGCAGGCCCAACCCTGCGGGCCGGGGCGATTCGCGGCGCCATCCGTCGTTGCCGGCTCGTTGTGTGGCTCGGCCACACGGCCTCGCCGACGCCTAGGCTGGCACCGCGACTCGCCCCGGCGCGGGCCCAACCCAAAGCCCGACAGGCTCCTAGA
>JACSRM010000198.1 GCA_014879745.1 Burkholderiaceae bacterium
CGCGGCAGCCCGGGCCGCAGCGCGACCTTGAAGCGCTGCTGGTAGGCCTCGACGAAGTCGAGCGGATTGCCTTCGTGCGTCTCGACGACCTGGCCGTCGGTGACGACCTCGGTCCTGAAGCCGCTCGCCCGCAGCAGCGTGCGCGCCGGCAGGCCGATGAACGAATAGCGGCCGAAACGCTCGCCGCCGACGACCGATTCGAGGAGGAAGCTGTTGCGCGCGCTGCCGCCGCTCGCGGCGAGCTTGAGGTACAGCGACAGCGGTGTCTCGAGGTCGGCGAACGCCTCGACGAGCAGCGGGATGCGGTTGAAGCCCTGCTGCGCGAGGCTCTTGAATTCGAGTTCGGTGATCACGTCTGGAAGACCTTCCACGATCCCGCGGCGGCGCGCGGGGCGATTCGTTTCGATCAGGGCCGTGCGGCCCGGTGGGGGTCGGATCGGACGACACGGACGCTCCGCGCCCACCGCGATCCTCCGGCGTCTAGGCCGGCGAGACGTGCGAACGCCAGGGCCAGGCTCCCCGGTCGTGCGACCTGTGCGTGAGATTGCGCGCGCAGAACATTCGAAAAGTGTAGCAGGTGGTGCGCCCGGGGCGACCGTGCTTGGTCACCGGCGGCCGGCGATCGATCGCGCGAGCGCGTCGAGGTCGATCTCGTCGAGCCGGTCGACGCATGCGTCTGCATCGACGCCGCGCACCGGCTCGCCGTGGTTGTAGCCGTAGCTGACGAGGACGACCGGACAGCCGGCGGCGCGCGCCGCCTGTGCATCGTTGCGCGAGTCGCCGATCATCAGCGTCCGGGGCGGCGCGCTGGCGAGCGCCGCACACGTCTGCAGCAGCGGCAGCGGATCGGGCTTGCGGCGTGCGAACGCATCGCCGCCGAAGACGCAGATGAAGTTGCTCGCAAGGCCCTTGGCCTGCAGCAGATCGCGCGCGAAGGCGGTCGGCTTGTTCGTCACGCAGGCCAGCCGCAGGCCGCGTGCCGACAGCCGCGCCAGCCCTTCGGCAACGCCGGGGTAGACCGTCGCATGCACGCCGTTGATCGCCCGGTACTGCTGCTGGTAGCCCGCCATCGCGGCGTCGTAGAGGCCGGGATCGGCGCCCACCTCGGCGAGCGTGCAGCGCAGCAGGTGCTCCGACCCCTTGCCTACCGTGCGCGCGACGAAAGCACGGTCCACCGCCGGCAATCCTAGGCTCGCGAGCATCGCGCCCAGGGCAGCGACGAAATCATCCACGGTATCGACGAGCGTGCCGTCGAGGTCGACGATCGCGGCCTGAAACGGCGGCGGGCGGGACGGATGCGGGGACAAGAAACTTCGGTGCCGGGTCGCGATGTGGACCGCATTCTGACACCCGTCCGGCGCGCGAGCGCCGCAGCGCTCGCCTGCGCACGCCGCACGCGGCGGCTCAAGGCTTCAACTGGGCACGGATCTCGCCGCCCTTGTGCGCCTCGCTGTGCACGTTCACGTAGAGCTCGCCCGCCTGGTAGCTTTTCATCTGCTCGGGGCTGAGCTTTGCGCCGGCCGGCACCGACCACACGCCGTCGCCGGTCTTCGTCAACGGGATGATGACGGGCCCGTTCTTGCCCATCGCAGCGAGGTGGATGTGCGCCA
The DNA here is from genome assembly GCA_014879745.1 of Burkholderiaceae bacterium. Taxonomy (GTDB): domain Bacteria; phylum Pseudomonadota; class Gammaproteobacteria; order Burkholderiales; family Burkholderiaceae_C; genus CAIKUF01. The sequence continues at coordinate 1,611 of JACSRM010000198.1, forward strand.
TCGTGCCGGCCACGCCGGTCGTCTTGACGCTGCCGCTGACGGCCCCGTCCGCGGCGACCATGATTTCACCCGTGCCCTTCGCCGCCGTCGTCACGGGTGGCACCTCCTGCGCGCCGCTCAGTTCGAGTTCGCCCGCCCAGGCGGCTGTCGCCGCGGCGGCGAACAGGGCCGCGCCTGTCGCCATCGAGATCGCTTGCTTGCCGAGCTTCATCGGGTCGTCCTTTCGTTGCACGATGACGTGCGTTGCCGATGGTGCGGCGCGCCCGTGCGCCATGCGCCGATCGGGCGAATGACCCTCGGCTCAGCGCGTGATTGCGGTGCGCAAGGCGGCGATCGCCGCCTGGTAGTCCTTCTGTCCGAAGATCGCGCTGCCGGCGACAAAGGTATCGGCGCCGGCATCGTAGGCGGCGCGGATCGTCTCGGCGTTGATGCCGCCATCGACCTCGAGGCGGATGTCGCGCCCGCTGGCGTCGATGAGTTTCCGCACGCGTTCGATCTTCCTGAGCGCGCCGGGGATGAAGCGCTGGCCGCCGAAACCCGGGTTCACGCTCATCACGAGCACGAAGTCGAGGCTGTCCAGCTCCCACTCGAGGACGTCGAGCGACGCCGCCGGGTTGAAGACGAGACCCGCCTTGCAGCCGGCGGCCTTGATGAGCTGCAGCGTGCGGTCCACGTGCAGGCTCGCCGCGGGGTGGAAGCTGATGCTGTCGGCACCGGCGTCGGCGAACGCCTGGGCGAGCGCATCGACCGGCTGCACCATCAGGTGGACGTCGATCGGCACCCGGCCGCCGTCGGCGCGCGCGGCGTGCCGGCGCAGCGCGTGGCAGACCATCGGTCCGAAGGTCAGGTTCGGGACGTAATGGTTGTCCATGACGTCGAAATGAATCCAGTCGGCACCGGCGGCGATCACGTCGCGCAACTCGTCGCCGAGGCGGGCGAAGTCGGCGGACAGCAGGCTCGGGGCGATCAGGGCTTGGCGCATGGCGACGGGAAGTGCGTGAGCGCAGAGGGCGCCTCCCGATTCTAGGAGCGGGCCACGCGCGGCGGCGCACTGCTTCGATAATGCGCCCATGCCCAGACCCGAATTCAGCTGCGCCGTCAGCGTGCGCCCCTTGCCCGAGCGGTCGCAGCCCGAGGCCGGCGAGCACGCCTTCGCCTATACGGTGCGGATCACGAACCGCGGCGACGTGCCGGGGCAACTGATCGGCCGCCACTGGATCATCACCGACGCGACCGGCCGCGTCGAGGAGGTGCGGGGCCTGGGGGTCGTCGGCAAGCAGCCGCTGCTGCAGCCTGGAGAGAGTTTCGTGATGCCGCGCGCGATAAATCGGCGGCCGGAGATGCGATAAATGGGGTGGGGTTACGCTTGCGCTGAGCGCAACGAAATTGCGCCCGGCGCAAATCGTACAGCCTGGGGGCGGCCTGGTCAGGGGTCGCCGAGGTAGCGGAAGCCCTGGACGGCGCGCCAGTGGCCGCCGTAGCCGCTGCCGAGGCCGGGGCGGCCTTGGCGGGCCGCGGAGGCGGCCATGGAGGCCTTGCTGCGCTCCCGGTCGCCGCCCACCAGGCTGGCGCTCACCTGGGTCCAGCGCGGGCTCCTGCGCAGCGCCTGGCATAGGCCGGGGTGGCTGGTGTGGAACAGCGTCAGCATCGGCCGGCCGTAGCGGTTGCGGCCCTGCCGCCACAGCTCGCAGACGGCGTCGAGGAAGCGCAGGCCGACGCCGGCGCCCTGCCACTCGGGCATGACCACCAGGCGGCTCGCGCGGGCCTCGGTGCGGCTCCTGGTGCTGACGGCGACGTGGGCGACGAGCTGGCCGCCGACCGTGGCGACGTAGTTCGTGGCCGCGATCATCCTGGGCAGACTCAGGTAGTGATGCGGAGCAAAGGCCGGCCAGTGATCCCAGCCGGCCTGCCAGACGTCGACCGCGATGCGCGGTCGGCGCCAAAGACACCCCCGTTGGAAGGCACCCGTCCGGGTGTCGAGCACCCAGTCGGGCTGCAGCCAGTCGAGCACGTCGTAGTGGCAGCTCAGCAGCACCGCCTGGCCGCCGGTGCGGCGCCAGGCCTTGGCGAAGGCGCCGGCGCCGACCTGCGCGATCTGCCGGTCGACGACGCTGCTGAACTCGTCGACGACGGCTCTCGCCGGCGCCTCGGCGATCAGCCGGGCCAGCGTCGCGCGGAACTGCTCGCCGTTGGACAGCACGTGGAACGGCCGCAGCCACGTCGGCACGGTGCCGAGGCCGACGCTGGCCAGCGCGGCCGTGACGGCGTCGAAGGCCCCGTCCTCGCCCTCGGGCGCGATGGCGTCGATGATCGGCGCGTCGGCCGGCCAGGCGGGCGCGTAGAGCGCCTGCGGCCCCCACAGCGCGCGGCCGAGGCTGGTCTTGCCGCTGCCGCTCGGGCCGACGATGACGCCGATGCGCCAGGCCGCGTCGTCGACATCCAGCTCGGCCGCGACTTCGAAGTCGGCGCCGCTCTCGACGTTGAACAGGCTCTTCACGCGCGCGGCGCGGTAGCTGGCGAAGTCCGCGCAGCGATGGTGCACGGCGACCTTCATACGCAGACCACCTTGGGCGCCAGGCCCAGCTTCGTCAGGCGGGCGAACAGGCGGCGCTGCTCGAGCTCGGTCCGGCAGACGATGACCAGGCCGAACTGCTGGCTGTAGCGAAAGCCGTTCTCACCCGGGCGGCGCGGCAGCTGCGCCTTCTTCGAGATCTTCACCACGAGGGGCATCCTTCGATGAGGACGCTCGCGGGCGTTCGGTGTCGGGGCGCTCGGCCCTCGGCTCGATGCTGTCGGTGATCGAGTTCATCGCGCCGCAGCGCGGGCACTTGATCACGAGGCGGGCGAATTCTCCAACGCCCAGCTTGCGCGAGCAAGCCCCGCAGCGTATGTCTTTCATGGTGTGCAAGCCATTTGCGTGGTGATAGGCTGGCCCCGCTCTCGCGAGAGTGGCGGGCCTTGCCGGGCTTGCAGGCTTGTTCTGCGGGTTCGGGGTTCGGGCCGGTGTTCGCGCACCGGGCCGGGTCGCCCGTCTTTTTTCGGGTGCGCTACATGGGGGCGTCGCTCAGTAGTGGGGGAACGGGGTCACCGGGACGGGGATCGTCTCCGTGGTGTAGCGGGCGACGCCTTTGGTGACGCGGACCTGATCGAGCCAGCCCTTCCAGTTGGTCGCGTGGTCCTCGTCGGCGTAGCCGCCAACCGTCATCGCGCCGGTCGAATCCATCAGAACCGTGCTGCCGATGCCGCCGGTGATGACGGTGCGGTAGCCAGCCGCATAGCTGTAGAGGAGCGCGCCAGCGCGCACGAGCGCGACGTGCACCCAAGTGTCGGAGACGAGGGCGGAGGAAGATGCCTCGTAGGTGGTCGTGCCGTTGGACACGCCGGCCTGGAACTGGTCGCTCGTGTTGCGCCGGAGGAGCGCCGAGTAGAACGCCCCGGTAGAGCTGGCCTGTCCGAGGAAGAAGCGCTGGCCGCCGGAGAAGGAGCCCTCCGGGCGAATCCATGCCTCCCACGTCGCGTCGCCTGTGCCCATCGCCCAGTCGGCGCTGTCGGCGAAGCTGATGCGGTCGTTCGTGCCGTCGAAGTACAGCGAGCTGTCGCCGAACTTCGCCTGCGCGGTGCTGCACTGCGCGTTGCCCCGCCACGTCGCGGCCTTGCCCGTGATGTCGAGCGTGGCCGGCGTGAGGCCGGCGGCGTACCGGGAGGCGTCCAGCAGCAGGACCACGCTGCTCCAGTACGGGTCGGCCACCGGCACGCCGCCCCCGCGGGGAACGTGCAGCATGTCCGGGAACGAGCGCCCCCGCGTGCGGCTGTCCGCGCGAGGGAAGCCCCGCATCAGTACGCCCCGCCCACCGCCGTCACTGCGAGCCCAGCGGCCACGGTCGTGCCGATGGCGACGAGCAGCTTGTAGCCGGGCGGCAGCACGAGGTTCAGCAGGACCTCGATGTCCGCGAGCGCAGCCACTTCCGACAGCGTGGTCGCCGCGCAGGTGACTTCCATGAACAGCGTGTTGTTCGCCGCGGTGGCGGACGAACTGCCGTTGTTGATGAAGATGCGCAGCACGGTCGCCACGTTCGTGCCGAGGGCGCGGACCTTGACCTTCTCGACGCGGCCGCCGTTGGTGGCGTCCGCGGTGAAGATCGTGCCGGTGGTGCCGGTGCCGTCCTTGGCCGTGTTGGCGGCCGTGAGGGTGGCCCAGGCGATGACGCCGACCTTGGAATAGATGGGGGCGGTGTTCGCAGCCATGAATGGGGCTCCTTCGGGTTAGAGAAAGGTGGGGACGTTGGCGAGGTCGAGCGCGGCGCCGCGGGTCATGCCCCCACCTCCGCCGCCGCCGCCGCTGTAGAGCGTGTCGAAGTAGTCCTTGAGCGTCGCCTCGAGGTTCGACCACGTGAGCTTCTTCAGCGCATTGCCGTCCGCGCTGTCGACGAGCGCGAGTTCGTCCGCTCCGGTCGGCGTGCCCTTGCTCGCTGCGCCGTGCACGTCGGCTGCGAGGTCGTAGGTGCTGCCGCCGCCGAGCTCGTCGACGAGCACGTCGAGGTCGACGCGCTTGCTGTCCCACCGCGTGACGGTGACCGACGGGCCGGCGGCCGCGGTGACGAGCGCGGCGCCGGAGAGCTTGATCTTGCCGGCGGCCACCGACGTGAGCGCCGCGCTGAACGGGTTGTTCGCGCCGGCCGCAGCGCCCGTCACCTTGACCTGGTCGCCGGCGACGAAGCCAGCGGCGACGAAGCCGTTGGCGCTGTCGTTGATGCTCTGGTCGCCGGCGGCGAAGCTGAGCGTCGCGGCGGTGCGCTTGACGGTCGGCGAGAGGGTCGAGACGACGAACTGCGTCCCCTCGGGCAGCGAGCCGGCCTCGTCGAGTTCGGTGATGCGTTTGTTGGCCATGGGGCTCCTTCAGCTAGCTGTCGATGGTGGCCGTCACGCGCACGCCGTAGCTCGCCCACGACGTGCATGCGAACGGGGTGTCGACCGCGGTGGCGGTCACGAGGGCGTCGGGCGCTTCCCACGTGACGGCCCAGTCGCCGCCGGGGTCGATCAGCGCGGCGAACGCGTCGGCGATGTCCTCGCCCGTCTCGCCGCCGGCGAGCGTGTAGACGTACTCCGTGCCGTCGACGTCGATCCACCACTTCTGCCCGGCCGCGTAGGCGTAGCCGACGTCGGCGCGCAGGCTCACGGCGCTGATCTGCGGCAGGCCCGAAGGGATGGCCGGGCCGAGGTTCGCAAACTCGGCGATGCCGGGCACGTAGCCGCTCGGATGCGTCGCCACGGGCAGCGGCGCGCCCTGGCCGGGCGCGCTGCCGGGCATGGAGACGGCATAGTCGCCGCCGGCGGTGATGAGGACGGACGGGCGCGACATTTCGTGGTCCGACGCCGGCGGCGGCGTCAGCATCGACAGGCTGGCCGTGATGTCGTTGGCGGCCAGGTCGGCGTTGGCGTTGATGTCGTCGACCAGGCCGGCGATCTGGTGCAGGTAGTCGCTGTACATGCTGGTGCAGTACCAGCTCAGCGTGAAGCGCCGCGCGTAGCTGCTCGGCGTGCCCGGGATAGGACTGCCGCCGGTGATCGGCGCCGCGCCGCGCAGACGCTTCCTGACGTCGATCGCGACCTCCGCCACGCCCGCGGTCGCGAGCGCCGCGGCGGAGCTCGGGCACAGTGCGACGAGCGTGCTGCTCGAGTAGAGATCGATGAAGGTCCACTGCGGCCCGCCGGCATCCGGCGCCGCGGCGTCCTGCACGACGCGCGCGGCTGGCTGCTCGGCCCAGCTGCTGCGCGCGAAGACGCTGACGAACGGCACCGTGGCATAGACGCGCACGCTGGTGCCCTCGGCCGCCGCGTAGAGGCCGATCGCCGTGAACTCGGCCGCGGCCGCCGCGGCGAACTCGGCGAGCGACGCGGTGCCGGTAGCCGGCACGTCGACGCCGCGCCGCGTGCTGCCGAAGCCGACCTCGAGCGTGAGGCGGTCGCGCGTGTCGTGCGCGCCGGAGAGCGCGAACGTCGCCCGGTGCGCGAAGCCGCCGACGTCGAACGGCGCGCTCTCCTGGCTGAGCGGATCGCCGCGCTCCGTCACCAGCGCGCCGCCGTCCTCGGCGAGTAGCAGCCCGTCGCTGTGCACGAACGCGTGCGCGTGCCGCTGCCAGCACGCCACGCCGCCGCGCGAGGACTCCACCTCGATGCGCAGCCGGCCCGCGGGCGCCACCGTCGTCCACGACGTGCCGCCGATGCCGTGCTCCTGCGCCAGCAGCGCATCCGACACGTCGTCGTAGAGGTAGCACGCGTACTGCGTCGCCGCCTCCGGCCCGACCGATGCGGCCGTGGTGTCGAGCAGCACGTCGGCCTGCGCGACGCGGTCGCGGTGCGCCCAGGTGACGGTGATCGTGCCGGTGACGGTGGAAGGGTACGGCGCGCCGTTGACGTGCAGCGCGGCGGGCGGATAGGGACGGTTCGCGCGGCGGTCGAACGTCAGGCTCAGCTCGGGCGCTGCGTCGAGCGCCAGCACGGCCGTGCCGCTGCGGCTCTGCAGCTTGGCGTTGGCCGTCTCGCCGTCGAAGTACTCCGCCTCGTCGCTGCCGTACCAGCTGCCGAAGAAGAAGACGCGCGCGCCGGCGGCGTGCAGCTGCGGCACGGTGTCCCAGCAGCCGCGGCCGAGCGTGAGCGTGCCGGCCTCGGCGTCGATCGCGTCGACGCGCACGATCTCGCTGCCCCACAGCGCCGCGGTGCCGGGCGCGACGCGATCGAGCAGCGCGCCGTCCTCGAGCGTGAACGCCGCCTCGAGGCGCGTCTCGCTCGGCTCGACGATGCTGGCCGCGGGGCACCAGTCGAAGGTGCCGGCCGCGGCATAGCTGCCGCCCGCCGGACGCGTGTGCAGCCGGTAGTTCCACAGCCCCGCGGCGGGCCGCGGGCCGTAGGCGAGCAGGTAGCCGGCATCGGCGGCGAGCGCGGCGAGCTCGGTTGCGCTCAGCTGCGCGGCGAGCACCGCGTAGGGCACCTCCATCAGCGCGCCCTCTGCCACCGGCACCGGCTCGACGCCGTCGATCACGACGGGCGGCTGCGCCTGCACGACGCTCGTCGCCGGCAGCGTGTACACGTCCTGCAGCGCGACGATCTTGATCGCGCCGCTGCGCAGCGTGCCGCGGTCGATGTCGCCGACCATGCACACCATGCCGACGATGCCGTTCTTCGGCGCCACGACGCGGAAGTACTCCCCGCGCAACCAGGCGTAGGGCTTGCGCGTGCAGGTCAGCGTCAGGCGTGCGAGCGGCGTGGCGCGCACGCGCAGCTCGCGCTCGGCGACGCGGTTGGCCAGGTCCTCGCTCGGCAGCGCCATGTAGTCGAGCGTCTGCGCGTTGACGCCGGCGTCGATCGCGCCCAGCGCGTGCACCGGCGCGGTGGTGCGGTCCTGGTGCGTGAGCGGGTCTTTCCAGCGCACCGCGACCTGGTTGACCGCGTCGTCGAGCACGCCGGGCTCGACCTCGATGTCGAGAATGTCGTCGTCGGTGAGCGTCGGCAGGCTCTCCGGGTCGCCCGCGCCGCGGATCGCGCGCAGGTACCACTTGCCGTCGCGCGGGCTGCGGCTGCACGCGGCGCCGGCGGCGTCGCAGATGCGCTCGCGCAGCGCCTCGGCGGTCTCCTGGTCCGGGTCCCACAGCGTGCACACGCCCAGGCCCTCGGCCGCGAACACGTCGGCCGCCGCACGAAAGCTCGCGTCGTCGACGAGCTCGACCGGCTCGCCCTGCATCGTGGGCGAGACGAGGCTGTAGTAGATGAGGTGCGCGGGATTCATGCCCGCGATGCCGCGCGGGGCACCGAGCAGCCGCAGATCTGCGTAGCTGGTGGCCACCGATGTCTTGCCGCCGCTGGCGTCAGACCGGAGTCGCAGCTTCGCGGCGTCCGCGAGGAATTCGGCGCTGCTGCCGCTCACGCTCGAGATGACGGTGTCGACATCGAGCACGCTCGCCGTCCACGCGCCCGAGCCGTTCCACTCGACGACGAGGCGCAGCCATTTGCTGCCCGGCAGCGGGCTCGGCATCGGCACCAGGCCACCATCGGACCCGACGCGGATGTGCGCGCGCCGCGTCGCGTCGTAGAAGTCCTCGCGGCGCGGCACGAACGCGAAGATCTGCGCGTCGGCCGCCGTGAGCAGCTCCAGCGCAACGGCATCGTCCGCCGAGCTGCCGATCGTGATCTGGAACCGCAGCGCGATCGACGTGAAGGTGCCCGAGAGCGCGGGCAGGCCGCGCACGATCGTCTTGCTCGTCGTGATCGCGCCGAGCGACACCGCGCCGCCCCACGACGACGAGCCCCACGCATACGAGCCCACGTCGCCGCTGTACGGCGCCGACGACGCGAACGCCTCGATGAGCAGCTCGGGCTCGGCGGCGTCCGGGCCCGTCATCACGGCGGCTGCGTCCGCGTACCACGGCTCGTCGCCAGGCCAGCCCTCGAGCACGCGCTCGACGAGCGCGGCGAAGGGCTTCGGGTACGGGTTCATCGCGCCCCAGCGCCAGCCGCCCCAGCCGAGCGTCACGACGCCGCGGTGGCGCTGCCCGTCGGCGCCGGCGGCCTGCGCGGCGTCGCCCATGCGCACGGCCAGGTTGCCCTGCACGCCGCCTTCGCCGCCTTCGCCGCCCCACAGCTCGGGCTTGTCGATCGCGATCTCGCCGCTCGTCGTTTGCGCGCCGGTCCAGGCGAGCTGGTCGCCGGCCTCGAAGCGGCGGACCGCGTCGACCGGCCCGGCGCAGAGCACCGCCTCCCACGTCGGGCGGTACCAGTAGCCGACGGTCTGCGTCTTGCTGCCGCCGCTCATGACACCGGCTCGCGATCGGCGCACTCATGCGCCCAGCGCACGAGCGCCGCGGCCATGCCGTCGCCGGTGGCGAGCAGCACCTCCTCGTCCAGGCCCTCGCGCGTGAAGGCCCGCAGGTCCAGGCCGTGGCGATCGAACCAGGCGCGCGTGCCGCGCGCGCAATAGCCTGGCGCCGCGGCGAAGAAGGGGATCGAGCGCAGGTGCGCCATCGTCACCCTCATCTCTTGCCGCTCACTTCTTGCCGCCCTTCTTCTTGATCGGCTCGGGCGTGCCGTTGCTCCAGCTCACGATCGTCGGGTCATCGACCCACACGGTGCCGAAGGCCTCGCGCAGCGCGCGGCCGTCCTTCACCTCGGGCGCCTGGCCCTGCTGCGGGTCGGGCGCCTTGGTCTTGGGCCGCATGGCGTAGGCGACGAGCGCGGCGATGAGCAGGATGGCGATGTAGATCGCGATCTGCCAGAAGGCTTGCCGCGGCCCCGGCCGCGCGGCGTCGAGCGCCATGCGCACGGCCACCATCACGAGCACGACGACGCCGGCGACGAAGGCGCCCGCGCGCACCTGCGCGGCGTACTTGTCGAGGCACCAGTAGCGCAACAGCCAGGTCCAGCGGTGGAGCGTCGCGCGGGGGAGGACGAACTTGGGCATCGTCATCATCCCCACGCCTGGCTGCGCGCCATCGGCTCGGTGGTGGGCAGGTCGCGCCAGCCGGGGTAGTTGGCCCCGTTCCCGTAGTCCTGGCACGCCGCGTAGTTGTGCGCGCAGCCGGGGTAGGCGACGACGGCGAGGCCCGCGTCCAGCTCGGGGCCGAAGTAGTTGACGGTGATCGTGTCGTCGCTGTGGCCCCAGATCGTGCGGCGCTCGAGCAGGCCGCCGGTGCGCGTCCACTCGACGAAGCCGCCCGCCAGGTTGCGCGGCGCGGCGGCGAACTCGGCCGCCGTGAGCTGCAGGCCGGAGACGGCGGTGAGCGTGGCCTCGATCTTGTGCGCCTCCGGGTCGAGGTTGCAGCGGCCCGTGCCCTGGCTGTAGATCCGCACGTCGCACGCGCGCTGGATGCGCCGCACGTCACCCGAGACGCCGGCGGCGCGGTAGCTGGCGTCGCACACGAGCTCGAGCTTCGAGCCGTCGAACTTGGGCGCGACCGCGCGGCCCATCCATTCGACGACGACCTCCTCGTCGACGTCGCCGAGGTGCGTCGTCATCACCGTGACGAGCACGCGGCCGGTCGGCGCCCACGGCCAGAAGACGTCGCCCAGCGGCTGCGTGGCGGGCAGATCTGCGGCGGACGGGTCGAGCCGGTACGGCAGCGTGATCGTGACCTGGTTCTTGGCCGAGCTGCTGCCGCTCTCGCGCAGCGCGCCGTGCGAGACGCCGTCGGCGCGCAGGTAGGTCTTGCCGTCGCGCGTCACGTCGCGCGTGGCGCTGGTATAGAGCCACTCGGCCGAGCCGAGCGCGAAGCGGTACAGCGCGACCTTCAGGCCGAGGAAGCGCGCGACCTCGTAGGTTTCAAACATCGCTCACCACGCGGCGGAAGTTCAGCGTCGCGCGCGCCACGCCGTCGACGTCGGTCAGGTGCTCGAACTCGACAGCGTCCGGCCCCACGGCGAGCGACATCAGCTCGATCGAGCGCACGTTCTCCGGTGCCACGCTGGTGCCGAGCGCGCCGGCGATCGTCAGCGTCTCGGTGCCGCCGCCGGGCTCGGCCGCGGCGGTGATGCGGCGGTGAAACGCCGTGCCGTTCACGAGCTCGATGCGCACGTCGCGCCGGCCAGGCTGCAGCGCGGAGAGCGCGGTGTAGCCGGACCACTCGACGCTGATCGTCGTTGCCGCCGCGCCGATGGTGGCCACCGGCACGAAGTCGGACTTGAACGACGGCAGCCACAGCGGGACGGCCGCGCCGCGCAGCGCGTACAGCAGCGCGCGCATCGCCGCGTGCTCGGCCGCGCCCGACAGCAGCCACTCGCGCGTCACGCCGCCGAGCGACGCGCCCGCCAGGTCGGCGACGAAGGGATCGCCGATGTCGTTGTTCACCTGCACGACGCCGAGGTCGTAGGCGGCGCTGTCGTCGTCGCCGGCGTTCGGGCGCCACGTCAGCACCGGGTGGCCGAGGTACGTCGTCGCGGCGGGCCAGGCGGCCGGCCAGTCGCAGGGCTCGGCCAGGTCGAAGCGCAGCGTGCGCTGGCCGAGCCGGTCGTTCAACACGCGCTCGCTCTGCCCGTCGGCGACGCGCGCACGGCGCAGCGGGTACAGGCGCGTGCCGGCCGGCCAGGCGGAGAGCGTCACGCCGTCGAGCTCGATCGCGGTCGGGCCGACGTCGTCCACGTCGACGATCTCCCACGTGTTGACGCCGGTGATCAGCAGCGCGCGGCCGCCGGCGCTGAAGTCGCGGCCGGCAGTGGCGCAGGCGATCGTGTCGCTGCCGGCGGCGAGCGCGCTCTGCAGCTGCTGCCCGTCGGGCCAGATCGGCAGCAGCATCTCGCGTCCGCCGCACGCGCGCAGCAGCTGCTCGGCCAGGCGCCACTCCATGCCCTCGGCCGTGAAGAGCGCGCTGAAGCCGCGCGCCGGCGTCGCGCGCAGGCCGCGGTGCTGCGTCACGGCCGTGGCCTGCGCGCGCAAGACTTCGGTGCGCCACGCAAGCGTCTCGCGCACCGGCTCGCTCCAGTCGGGCGCGACGGTCCACGGCACGGGCTGGCCGACGGCGAAGCCCATCAGCCGCTCCAGCCGGCCTGGATCGGCTGGCCCTCTTCGATGACGGTGTTCACCAGCACCTTGCGGAAGCGCGTGCTGCCGGCGAGCCAATCTGCGAGCTGCTCCCGGTCGACGAAGTTGGCGACGGCGATGCGGTTCTCGACGCTCGACGGCGCGGCCGGTGCGGCCGGCGCGAGCTGGAGGCTCGTCAGCGTGTTGGTCGCGGCGGGCATGTCCACGAGGCCGCCGCCGGCGTAGCCCGCGAAGTCGCCGCCCGCAAAGCCCGCGAAGCCGCCGGCGATGCCGGACCAGCCATGCAGCGCCGGCAGCGCGAGCCCGCCGGCGGCGAAGCCGGGCCAGTCCCGCAGCGCCCGCTTGCCGCGCTTGTTCACGTCCAGCAGCAGCGGCAGCATGCCTGGCTGGCGCACGACCTCCTGCCGCACCACGACCTCGCCGGCGTGCACGATGCCCGCAGGCTGGTGCTTGCCGCCGTGGCCGGTGTAGCCGCCGCGGTCGAAGCCCTTGGCGAGCGCGTAGATCGCCACCAGCGCCGCCAGGCCGGCCGCCGCGGCGGCACCCCACGACCAGGTCGCGGTGGCGGCCGCAGCGGGCGCGTTGGCCGCGGCGACCTCGGCGCCGGCGGCGGTAGCGGCCGCGGCCGATGCGGTGGTGGCTGCCACGCCCGACGCCGTCATCACCTGGTCGGCGGCGATCTTGGCGGTGGCTGCCTGGCCGAACGCGGGCACCAGGCTCTGCACCGCCTGCAGCGTCTGGTCGACGCCGCCGATCAGCGCGTTGGTGGTCTGCGCGGCGAGCTTGTCGGCGGCGAAGCGCGCCATCGATTCGGACAGGCCGCTGATGAAGCCGCGCACCGCGTCGCCCAGGCTCTTCGTGCCTTCCGCCAAGTCGGAGAGCGCATCGCCCAGCCCCTCCTGGAAGGCCGAGCTGAAGCTCATCTGCAGATCGTCGGCGCGCAGCTTGAGCTGGCCGACGCGCGCCTCGAGGTCGGCGACGCCGGCGGCGAGTTGCGGGTCGCCCGTGAGCTGCGCCAGCGCGCGCATGCGCGGCAGCAGCGCGTCGACCGCCTGCGCGGTGCTGCGCTGGATCTCGAGCAGCCGCTCGCGGCCGTCGATCTCGCCGACCAGGCCGACCTGCATCTCCGCCTGCAGCGTCTGCTGCTCGCGGCTCTGCGCGCCGAAGATCAGGTCCACCTCGGCCTGCAGATCCTTGAGCTGGGCGCGCGCCTTGCTCATGTCGATCAACTTGTCGACCTTGATCAGGCCTTCGGTGTCGCCGGCGGCGGCCAGGTCCTCGCGCAGCTTGCGGAAGCGCTGCTGGATTTCGAGCGCCGCCGCGTCGGCGCTGCGGCCCGCCGCCTGCGCGAGCTGCGCGTCGACCGCGGCCATGCCGGTCTCGATGCGCTCGCGCCGCTTGTCCGCCTCGGTGACGCGGTCCTGCTCGGCGGCGACGCGGTCGAGCTCGGTGGCGAGCTTGCGCAGCTCGGCCGTGCGCGACGCGTCGAGCTGCTCGGCCTTGCCGCTGGTGGCGAGCCACGCCTCGAGCTTGGCGGTGGCCGTCTCCTGCGACGAGCCGACGCCGAAGACGGTGTTGGCGAGCTTCTGCTGCTCGACGGCCAGCTGCTGCGTCAGCGCGAGCTTCTGCTGCTCGAAGGCGCTGGTGACGGGGTCCGCCTTGGCGCGCGGCGTGCGGTCGCGATATTTCTCCTTCAGGGCGGCGAGCAGCTTGTCGTACTCCGCCTGCTTGACGACGCCGAGCTTCAGCGCGTCGTCGAGGAGCTTCTTCTCGTCCTCGATCTTTTCGCGGTTCGACTTGAGCGTCTCGGCCAGCGACTTGAGCTTCTTGTCGAGGTCGATGCGGCGCTGCTCGAGCTGCGCCTGCTCGGCATCGGTCGCGGCCTTGCGCTGCTCGGCGTCGCGCTGCGCCTCCAGCTCGGCCAGGTGCCGCTGCGCCGCCTCGAGCCTGGGCTGCGCCGGGCTGAAGCCGCCGAACCCGCGCGACTTCTCGACCGCCTGCTGCAGCGCCGCGACGGCCGCGCGCTGGCTCTCGATCCGCGCCTCGAGCGTGTCTTCGGCGCCCCACTTCTTGAGCCAGGTCCACGCGCCCGAGATGGCATTGCCCACGGCCACCCACGCGCGCTCGAGATAGCCGAGGTTGTTGACGAAGGTGCCGCCCAGGTGCTGCGCGAAGCGCTGGCTCAGCTCGAGGCGCGCCTCCTCGACGCGGCCCTGCTCCTCGAGCTGGCGGATGTAGCGCAGCTGCTCGAGCGTGACGAAGTGGAACTGCTCGTTCAGCTTCTCGGCGCCTTCGCCCGGCTTGACGAACATGTCCGTCAGCGACTTGGCCGCGGCCGCGGTGGACTGGCCCGTCACGTTGGCGTAGTCCTGCACCACGCGCGTCAGGTTGCCGATCGTCTGAATGCCAAGCCGGCCGCTCTGCACCATCGCGACGGCGGCCTCGCGCGCCGCGCCGCGCGTGATGCCGCCGCTGCGCGCGGCGCTCTCGGCGAGCTGCTCGATCTGGCCGCGCGTCGCGCCGGCGTAGTTGCCGGTGGTCTGCACCGCCGCGTTGAAGGCCGCCACGTCGCGCTGGCCGGCCACCATCGCCGCGACCGCGACGCCGACGGCCACGCCCAGGCCGCCCATCACCAGGCGCAGCGGCGTGAACACGCTCAGCAGCGCGTCGCCGGCGGCGCGCCAGCCGCCGAAGCTGTCCTTGATCTGCCCGCCCTGCTGGATGGCGACCATCCACACCGGCATGCCGCTGGCGATGCTGGTCGTGATGTCGGTGATCTGCGCCGGCAGCATGCGCATCGCGGCGGCCGTCTGGCCCGCGGTGACGCCGAAGCGGTTGAGCGTCTTGCCGCCGCGCGCGGACGCGCCTTCGAGGCGCTCGATCTCGGCGATGTACTGCTCGGCCTGGCTGCCCACGCCGAGCGTGCCGGCACGGTAGCGCAGCACGTCGGCATTGCTCTTGCCCTGCAGCGCCACCTGCTCGCGCAGCGTGGCGATGAAGGCGTCGGCCTGCGCGGTGGCGGCCTGGCGCGCCGCCGCGGCCTGGCGCTGCGCGTTGGCCTCTTCCAGCGCCGCGCGCGCCGCCGCCTCCTGCGCGACGCGCATGTTCTGCAGCTGCAGGATGAGCGGCGCCGCCTCGGCACCGACGCCGGCCTGCGCCGCGCGGTAGCGCAGCACGTCCTCGGTGCCCTTGCCGAAGAGCGTGATCTGCTCGCGCAGCGAAACGACGAAGGGGCTCGGCCCGCCACCGGCCGACGCCGCCGCGTTGACGCCCTGCGCCAGGCGGTCCACGCTCGCGCGCGCGGCGTCGACCACGCGCGCCGCGTTGGCGGCCTCCTGGCCGATGCGGTCCAGGCGCGTCTGCTCGCCCGCCTCGCGGCCGGCCTGGCCGACCTTCTCCAGCCGCGCGGCGATCTCCTCGAGGTCGCGGCGGGCCTGCTGCATCTGCGACTGCAGACGCAGGGCGACGGTGACTTCGCGGGTGGCGGCCATCGTGGTGGTGGCGGTGTCAGATGGGTTCGGTCAGCGCGCGCAGCAGCTCGCTGGCGGGCCTGCCGCCGGCCATGCCGGCGTTGACGTCCTGGATGCGATCGGCGCGCGCGCGGCGCTCGTGGCGCAGGGCGGCGCGGAAGAAGAGCCGCAGTTGGCGCTCGGTCATCGCATCGATGTCCGCGCGCGCGTGGCCGTGGCGGATCAGCGCCGCTACGACCTCTGCGTAGCCAGGCTGTCCGCCGCGGCCTGCAGCGCCCGGCGGTTGGCCGCCTCGCGCATGGAGACCGCCACCCGGTTCAGCGCGCGCCCGACGAAAAAACGGCCGTTGACACCCCACCAGGTCATCAGCAGCACCTCGCCCTGCTCGGGGTCGAGCGCGGCGTAGTCGTCTGGCGTGAGGCCCGCTGCCTGCGCGATCAGAGGCGCCAGCGCGTCGATGTGCAGCGCCAGGCAGGCGAGCGCCTCCTCATACGTAGGGTCGCGGTCCTGCTCCAGTGCGTGCGCGATCGCCGCCACCAGCGGCTCGGCCTGCGGCAGCAGGCGCAGCCATTCGATGTGGCCGTACTCGCGCACGACCACCTTGCGCGCGCCGAACACCAGGTGGCGCTCGGGGTGCAGCACCTCGAGCTCGTTCTCGGGCGCGGGCGGAGCCGCCGGCGGCGGCGCCGCCTTCGTGATCTTGCGCGCCATGGCGTCAGGCCGCGAGCTGGATGATGCGGCCGAACTGCCCCAGCGTGCCGGTGGCCGGCTTGCTGGTGTCGATCTGCGCCGCGCACGAGACGGGCATGCCGGCCAGCGACGTGTCGTTGTTGATCAGCGCCAGCTCCTTGAGCGGGTCGGTGCTCATGCGGTAGATCTCGACGATCACCGGCGCGTTGCCCTCCGCGAGGTTGACGCCCTCGTAGCGGAACTCGATGATCGGCTGCGGCTTGGTGAACATGCCGACCTGCTTGTGCCCCGCGTAGCTGTACGCGGCCTTCAGCGGCATCACCGGCGGGCCGCCCGGCAGCGACAGGAACTCGAGCGAGCTGAAGCGGCCGTCGAACTGGTAGTGCGTGTCGGCGATGGTCAGCGGCGTCACCGGCGTGCTGTCCGTGATCACCAGCGCGCTGCCGCCCGGATAGGCCAGCTTGAACACGTCGCCGGCGGCGACGGTGCCCAGGCTCTCGCCGGTGACCGCGCCGGACGCGACCGTGGACACCTCGCCGTAGAGCTGCTCGGCGAGCGAGTCGGTGTCGGCCTGGTGCAGCGTCGCGTTGACCGTCATCGCCTTGCTGATCGCGAAGTCGCGCGCGATGCCCTTGTTGCCGCTGTAGCTCTCCTTGTGCTGCAGCTTCTCGAGCTCGAGGGCCAGCGTCAGCGCCGACACGTCGCCCCACCAGCGCCACCCGGCGCCCTCTTCGTTGAGACGGCGGCTCCAGACCTTGCCCTGCCCGTAGTAGTAGTACTCCATCGTGTGCCCTCAGGTGGTGGTTGTCAGTCGGTGATTGCTGCCCCGGCGAAGCCGAAGCGTTTGGAAAAGTGCGCGCGCGCGATGAACGCGAGCGGGTAGTAAGCGAAGCTGCCGCCCGGGCTGTAGTACGGCCGCGGCGGCGTCGTCGGCACCAGGCCGTGCGTGTGCGCGGGCAGCAGCAGGCCGTGCAGCGCGACGTGCACGGCGGCCATGTAGCGGCCGCCCTCGTCATTGCGCGGCGCGGCCTCGCGCGGCTGCGCGGCGGTCTTGACCGCGACTACCACGAGCCAGCGATAGCCGAGGTTGGCGCGCTGCTCGTCGGCGTCGAAGATCACCAGGCCGTCGAAGACGACGTACAGCGCCGGCGCGTCCTGCATCTCCTCGGCCACGGTGGCGAGGTAGTCGCGCGTGCCGATCTTGCGGCACCAGGCGTCCGCGCCCTGCTGCGTCGCGCGCTGCAGGGCCTGCACGATGCCGGCCTCGGCCGCGAGCAGGTGAGGCTGCGGCGTCATCAGCCGAACCCCCGCAGCGTGTCGTCGGTGATCGCGCGCGGGGCGAAGCAGTGCGCCGTCTCGGCGCTGCCGCTCTGCGCGTCGGCGGCGATCAGGTCGCCCGGGCTGCCGCCCCACGGGCAGGCGAGCTGCGCGCGGCCGGCGGCGATCGCCTCGAGCTCGGCCACCGCCGCCTTGTGGCGCCGGTAGACCTCGTGCTCGGGCGCCAGGTCGGCGTAGAGGAAGTAGCGCGCCACGTCGCACGCCAGGCGCGTGAGCACCGGCGGCGGCACGTACTCGGGCTCGTCGCCGCCGGTGGGCTTGGCGCAGCCGCGCAGCGGCAGCCGGTAGACCTGGCCGACGTAGCCGTCGATGAAGACGCACGCGTCGTCGAGCTTCAACTCGATGCGCGCCTCGTCCATCGCCGTCGGCGGGATGAACGTCGTGTCGGTGAGCTGCACCAGCTCGGCCGCGCCGAAGCGGGCGATCATGTCGACGACGTTGGCGTAGGACATGGCGCGCGCGGATGTAGCAGAAGGTCAGCCGTCGTCAGGCGTGCACGTGCGGCTTGATCTCCATCTCCACCAGCTGGCCAATGGCCGTGGTGGCGCCGAGCGCGCGGCCGCAGTGGTCGGTGAGCGTGCCCGCCGCCGCGCGGCCGGTGCCGTCGGCGGCCGGCTTGATGTAGGCGCCGAAGGCGATCGGCGCGCTGCACTCCACGAGCTCGCTGTAGCGCGTGGTCAGCGCCAGCGCCTGGCCGGTGGCGGCGGCCGATTGGCTGACGCCCTGCGCGTCGTGCACCGTGCCGGCGCTGGTGGCGTAGCCGCCGTCGTAGCCGACGATGCGGTTGGCGACGAGGTCGGCCGTGGCGACGATCGTCACGGCGTGCTGCTGGTCGGCCTGGCGGCCGGGGTTGTTCTGCGATGCCATGTGGGCGGGCTCCGGTCAGGTGGGTGCGGGGGTTGCGGGGGTCAGGCCTTGGTGGACGCGGCCTCGGCCTCGGCGGCGCGCTTGGCCTCCTTGAAGGGCGCGTCCGCCGCCTTCGCGGCGCGGCGCTCGTCCGCCTTGGCGGACGCGTCGGCGACGGGGTCGCTGATCGCCTTCATCGCGAGCAGCTGCTGCGCGTCGTGGTCGGACAGGCCGGACACCTCCTCGCCGGGCGCCGTCGTGATGCGCTCGCCGTCGACGTGGCGGGTGACGTGCACGAGGGCGACGTAGGTCTTCTTGCTCAATGCAATCTCCTTGCGCCGCGGCGCTTACTTCGGGTTCTGGATCAGGAACGCGGCCGTGTTGTAGGCAACGTTCGGCCGGCGCTCGTAGGTGGCGCCGTAGACCCAGCTCTTGGCGCCGTTGTCGTAGTACGGCGTCTCGGCGAAGGGGTGGCCCTCCATCACGTTGGTGAAGCCGAAGCCCGGCTCGGCGAGGCTGATGTCGCTGCCGCTGCCGCCGATCTTGGGCACGTAGGCCACGATGGCGTTGTTGCCCCAGCAGTCGGTCACGGCGTCGGCCTCGTCCTTCCAGATCGCGTCGCCGACGACGATG